>JBARSG010000001.1:0-1554 GCA_049644625.1 Desulfobacterales bacterium
GAGGTGATATCCGATAAAACCGGCGGCGCCGGTGACCAGGACGTTGTTAAATTTAAATTTCATTTCTTAATTCGTGTTTATTTGCGTTCATCCGTGGTTTTATTTAACCGCAGATGGACACAAATAAACACTAATATTTAATCTAACTTGCTTCACCTTTGGTGTATATAACTCTTTTCCATTCGAGTTTCGAATGTTTAAAGTTTAAAATCAAACCCAGGGAGCATCCTGAAATTTTTAAATAATTGATGACCTGTCCGATATGTTCATCACAGATATTTTCTACAACCTTAATCTCTACTATAAGTCCATCATTAACCAAAAGATCGGGGATGTAGTCATCAATATGTACATTTTTATAATAAACTCTGTAAATTTTTTGCTGGGAAAAGAGAAAATTGTTTCTTTTGAACTCTACAATTAAAGCTTTTTCGTAAGTTTTTTCCCTTAAACCATGTCCAAGTTCGTTGATCACCTCCATTGCACAACCAATAACTTGATACACCAAATCATTACTTTTAAATTCGTGTTTATTTGTGTTCATTCGTGGTGGAAAAAACCGCTAATAGAAGCATATAACTGTTAACCATAAATTGACGTCTATATACATAAATTTTATTTTTTTATTTTGTGTTTATTCATGTTTATTTGCGGTTAAATAATATTCAAATGTTTCTTCAAGGCCTTTTTCAAATGAATATTCCGGCTCAAATCCAAGGGTTTTTCCGGCATAGTCAATACTTGCGACAGACTCCATTATGTCACCAGCCCTTGGCGGTTCATACTTAGGTTCAATGTTAAAGCCGGCCAGTTGACTGATCCTCTCCCACAGACGGTTAATACGAATAAATCTGCCGGTACGCACGTTGAATGTTTTTCCACTTGCCTTATCTGTATTTGCAGCCAGCAGATTAAATCTGACAACATCTTTTACAAAAACGAAATCTCTGTATTGATTTCCATCCCCGTATATAACCGGAGCTTCTTTGGAGCAAGCTCTGTTCATAAAAATTGATATGACGCCGGAATAATGGGACGATGGATCTTGTCTCGGTCCGTAAACATTAAAATAGCGAAGGCTAACCGTTTTAAGACTATAGAGGTCAAGGTAAAGACGGGCATAAAATTCTCCGGAGAGTTTTTGAACAGCATAAGGGCTCTGTGGTTTCGGGTTCATATTTTCATGCTTCGGAAGAACCGGATCATCACCATAAACCGCACTTGAGCTGGCAAGAACAACCCGTTTCACATCATTCTTTCGGGCGGCTTCGAGAACAAAAAGTGTCCCCATCTCATTTACCATGGCAGAGTCAACAGGATTGTCCACGGTCCGGGGCACAGAAACCACGGCCGCCTGGTGAAATATAACATCGCAGTCTCTTGCTGCTTTTTCTAATGTTTCCCGATCACGAATATCGGCTTTATAAAATGTAATATGCTCCTTGATTTGATTCAAGTTGGAAAGGCGGCCTGTTGAGAGGTTGTCAAGCACGGTCACTTCGCATCCTTCCGACAGCAAGCCGTCGACAAGGTGAGATCCGATAAACCCTGCTC
>JBARSG010000002.1:0-1747 GCA_049644625.1 Desulfobacterales bacterium
GAATTTTTTCTCCAGATCTCGAAAATGTTTATCTGCCAATTGAGAGCCGGTTGGTCTTTTGTGTGTGTACATTCCCGGTGTATATTTTATACCCCCAATTTGTACCATGTTATACCTCCTTTTTTTAGGCTTGGGATGACCTTTTAAAGATCATTTATTTCATATTTATCCTGTATGCCTTACAATAAATGATCTTCCCAAATTCTGAGTGTTGAAGAATAGTAAATATTTTTTACAATTATTCTGCAACTATTGTGCCATAGGAGACAGAAAGAAACCTGAATATTATCTACCTGAAATTATACACTTATTTACTGTCAGGATAAAAAACGACATCATAGATGGTAAAGATACCTGTCTGCTTTTTTTACAAATTGTAAAAAGAAGCTTCCACCTACCTTGATTTTACAACCTGTAAAAAAGACTGACACCCATTCATCCCGAATTTTAATCGCCATATTTCTTTTAAAACGAAATAATTGCATCATATCAGCATGTTAAACATATGTCTCAAAGGAACTTTATTTTGGTATGGTTGTTGCTTTTAAAAAGTGCAGGTGGGTTACCCCCGGATTCTAAATGGAAATAATTCTTAATAACTTTCTCAAAAAAAGGAGGCAAAACATGGTAGAAATTAACGATTTAAAAAAATTCGATACATTTAGTTTGTTTTCAGAAGATCAATTGGCAGAGATTGCGAAAATCACGGAGAAACAAACGTTCAAAAAGGCAGCCCAGATCTATCAGGAGGGGGATCGGGCCGACCACATTTTTCTGGTTACCAAGGGACTCGTCAGTATGAGAAAGATATCTCCGGGAGATACCTATGGTATCTCCTTTGAATCAAGAGAGAAAGGAGACCTGTTTGGCACGGCCTGTTTCATGAAACCACAGGAATATACATTGAATTCTGTATGTTTGAAAGATTCTGAAGTCATGGCGATTGATGCCGATAAATTGTTTGAACTCTTTCAGAACTATCCTGAAATAGGGTATAAATTTATGAAAGAGGTCGCAAAAATCTATTTTGAACGCTATAAAATCGCAAAAAGGCAAATTCATGCAATGGTCAAGGCTCCCACAATTATAACCGCGTTGCCGGGATAAAAATTTTGTTGACCAAATGAGTAATGGTCTGAAAGGAGATTGTTTCGAAAAAACAAAGGGTTGGAGAAAAATTTTATACGTTTGATCAAAGCAAATGCTTTTGAATACATAGTAAATACATAGTAAAGGAGATCAGCCATGACCGTTAGTACTTATAAAATCATTGAGTTGGTGGGAACAAGCAGTTCTTCTTGGGAGGATGCCGCTAAAAATGCTGTGGAAACAGCATCCAAAACCCTTAAAGATCTTAGAGTCGCGGAAATTACCAAGTTAGACTTAAAGATCGAGAATGGTAAAGTGGCTGCTTATCGTGCGAGGGTAAACCTTTCCTTTAGATATGAAAGCGAATAACGAGTCAGTGAGGGGCGGGCAACTCAAGTAATGTAGTTCCTGCCCCTTTTCACTTTAATTCCTTACCGATCAGTCAGTTATGGGTGCGATTGAATTTAATTTTATAGATACAGGAGAGAAACATGTATAAAACTATATTGGTTCCATTGGACGGCTCGAAACGAGCTGAGGCCATATTGCCTCATGTGGAAAACCTCGCATTATCTTTAAACGCCAAAGTGATTTTCTTTATAGTTGCGGAACCGTCACTTATGCTGGAATATGATGAAGTGATTGATATGTCAAAGTA
>JBARSG010000003.1:0-1635 GCA_049644625.1 Desulfobacterales bacterium
CATCAACATTTATCAGCCCATCTGCGCCACCTACGGGAGGGATGATCTCAAGGTCGGAGAAGTCGATTTTCAAATATGAAAGCGGCGGCGGTTCGAGGAATACGAGGACATTTACTCGAAGATCAGCCTGGCGTAGCGGAACCGCCTCGATGGTCGCGGCCTGGATGTCGACCGCCACATCATACAAGCCCCACAATTGGCGGGACACGGCAGCATCGGCGCTACGCCCGTTCACCGGGGCGGCATCCGGTACGGTGGATACGCCCGAACATCCGGCGGCCAGGATGAATAGCAGAATCGCGAGAACTGGTTTCATCACATCGACTCGATTGGCCATTTGCCCATCACCCACTGAAAACATATTTAGTATTCCCAATCTAATTTGATGCGGGTAGGAAGGCAAGAATTATTATGAGGAAAAAGAGTTCCGGGACAGAGGTGTCGCAAAACATCATTTTTAAACATTGAAGAATATTCACCCTTGGGGTGAAGGAAGATCTTGACACCTGCCAAGTTTGATGCTATAATCTTCACCGGAAGGGTGAAGAGAGTTTACGAGGCGGAAAGGGAAATATGGAAGTCCGGTTCCGTACACCCAAATTGAAGAGGCACTACGAAGACTTCCGGGCCGCGGAAAGGGCGTACGGAGAACAAGTTGCACGCAAATATATTCAACGCATCAACATCATCAAACAAGCACACGACATAGAAGAATTGAAGAATTTACCAGGTCTAAGATGCCATCAACTTAAGGGTGATCGTAAGGGTCAGTGGGCGATCAATCTGACGAGGTATTACCGACTCATCTTCACTCTAATGGGCGAACAACTGGAGATCGTCCATATCGAGAAAGTGAGCAAGCACTATGGTGACTAACAAAGACATTTATTCCGATCTGGCTATCCCGCCGGGTGAATATCTGGAAGAAGTATTATATGAACTCGGGATGACCAAGGACGAGCTTGCGCGCCGCATGGGTCGTCCAGCTACAAAGTTGAGCCCGATATTCAAGGGCGAAAAGGCAATAACCCCGGAAACCGCCTTGCAGCTCGAACAGGTTGTTGGAGTACCTGCGCACATATGGCTGGGTCTCGAAACGGAATACCGTTTGACCCTTGCCCGCCAAGAGAGCGGATGTAGCGAAGAGGAACTGGCAGCCGAAGGAGAGCTTGTAAAGGAGTTCCAATATTCTGCGCTTGTGAAAGCCGGAATGGTCGAAAAGTTCACCAAGAAGTTGGATAAGATTCAGGCGTTGCGCAGGTTCTTCGGGGTCATGTCCCTTCTTAGCGTTACTGATTCACCAAGGTACCAAGCCGCTTTCCGCTATGGGAAATCAGTAGCCGGTGAGAGAACACCCGAGGCTGTAGCGGCCTGGTTAAGGATGGGGGAACTGCGGGCCCAGGGCGTCATCTGCAAGCCGTTTGATGCTGATAAGCTTAAGGGAGCCCTTAAGGATCTGCGTGCGATGACCCTTGAGAAACCCGAGGAGTTCCAGGAGCGGTTGCACGAATTACTCGCCGACTGCGGCGTAGCGCTGGTTATATGCCCCCATTTCCCAAAAACCAAAGCTCACGGTGCCACCTTCTGGATTGGCCGTAATAAGGCGGTCTTGATGCTTACAATCCGGTTCAAATG
>JBARSG010000004.1:0-12159 GCA_049644625.1 Desulfobacterales bacterium
GTCATGACGGAGAAATTCAAAATTTGGATGATTATGTAAATTAGCGATGTTTTGCCTGGTTCCTGAAAAGCAGTTATCAACGCACAATACTTCATTTCCTTTTTGAACCAATCGTTCACAGAGGTGAGATCCTAAAAAACCACATCCGCCGGTAACCAGAATTCTTTTGCTAAGATGCATAATCAAACCTTTTTATGGTAAGAAATTTTTTCAACTCTTTTTTTACAATAAAAACATAAAAATGCTGCTCCACTATACATAAAAATGTTAAAATTTCAAACCTTTTTGTTGAAGGCATACTCGGGGTATTTAATTAGTAAAGTGTATATCAGTTAAAATACTTGAAAATTCTACGTCGATCCCTTATAAAGGAAACACTATAACTAAAGGAGGAAGTTCATGGCCATAAGCAAAGAACTGCTGGATATTCTTGCCTGTCCGAAATGTAAAGGCGACATATATTTAAATGATACAAAAGACGGGCTGATATGTGATGCCTGTAAGCTTTTATATGAAATACGGGATGATATCCCGATTATGCTGATCGACGAGGCTAAGCACTTAGACGTTTAGTCTGATGATTATGAGCCGACCTCAAACGCCAAAGCCTGCCAAGCTGGTGATCGGTTTTTTTCTTAAAGAAAAAAACCTGGCTGTTTCTGTGGTAAAAGCACTTATAGAAAAATTTGGTCCTGTTGATATCGTAAGTTCATGGTTGCCGTTTAATTTTACCACATATTATGAGACGGAGATGGGGCAGCCTCTTTTCAGACGGATGCTTGCGTTTGAAAGGCTGATCAAGCAGAGCGCCCTGTCAGAGATAAAACGAATCACCAACGATCTTGAGCTGGAGTACTCAAAAAACAGCAAAAGAATGGTCAATTTGGATCCGGGTTATCTGCTTCGGGAAAGGTTTGTGCTTGCCACCGGCAAGAATTACAGTCACAGGATCTATATTGGGCAACGGATTTATGCCGATTTAACCCTGATTTACACCAAAGGTCGCTTTATTAAATTACCATGGACATATCCGGATTATGCCCAGCAAAACATGTTGAATTACCTTGAACGGGTACGGAATAAATATGTGATCGATTTGAAACAGACATGTGCATAGATTAGAGGGTTCAAGGTTCAGGGTTTCGAGTTCAGGGTCCCGAGGTTCAACTGTTACGGGAGTTAACGTCTTTGATTTTGAGTCCAATGCAAAATTCGTTCAGGCATTAGAATTCGTCGAGAGAGCTTGGGCTGAAATTAAAAGCAAAAATGTGAAAAAAATTGTAAGGCCATTAACGCTGAACCTCTGAACGCTTAACTTATTTTTAAAGGCTGATGAAAAATGCTAAAGAGTATGACCGCATATGCAAAATCGGAGAAGACCCAAGAAAAACTTACGGTTCAGATTGAGATCCGTTCATACAACAGCAGGTATCTTGATATTGCATTGCGTATTCCCCATGGATATCTTGCACTGGAAGAGAAGATAAAAACTTTAATTTTCGGCAAGGTTTCAAGAGGCCGCATAGAGGTTAATCTGCAAGTCAGGGACGATTCCGATGAAGCATATGCCTTTGATATAAATACACCCAAAGCTAGGGCATATTATGACAGCCTTGTCCAATTGAAAGATAAATTTAATATTAATTCCGAAATATCGATGGATCTTCTTGTAAGTGGAGGAGCTATTATCAAGCCTGCCGAGATGGGTCTTGATATGGAAGCCTGCTGGCCTGTTTTTAAAGATTGTATGAATGAAGCCATAAATAACCTTATCGCCATGCGAAAAAAGGAAGGCAATTTTCTTGAAGTAGATATTTCTGCCCGGCTTAACGGTATAGAAGAACGTATTGACCAGATTCAGAAAGAATCGAGCGACCTTTTATCTCATTACCAGCAGCGTCTTAAGGACCGTATTGCTGCTTTAACAAAAGGGATTATAGAGATAGATCCTTATCGGATAGCACAGGAAGCGGCTTTTCTTGCTGATAGAAGTGATATCTCCGAGGAGATTGTAAGGGCTGCAAGCCACATCAAACAGTTTCGAACAATTATATATTCAGCAGAACCTGCCGGCCGAAAACTTAATTTTTTGATGCAGGAGCTTAACCGTGAATTCAGCACCATGGGATCTAAGACGAACAATTCAAATGTATCCCATATTATCATTGAGGTAAAGTCCGATCTTGAAAAAATAAGAGAGCAGTTACAGAATGTAGAATAATATGGTGAGAATTGATTCCGGTTTATCCGGGTGAGGGGAGGTATATGGATCAGAATCTTTTGAGTATCGGTTTTGGAAATACAGTGGTTGCTGAACGAGTTATTGCTATTGTGTCTCCCAATCCAGCTCCTATGAAACGTCTTAAAGATGAGGCCAAAGATGAAAAACGTTTGATAGATGCAACACACGGCCGCAGAACTCGTTCTATTATAGTTATGGACAGTAATCATATCGTTCTTTCCGCCATACAGGCCGAAACAATATCCCAGCGCTACTTAACACTCAAGGCTTCGGAATAATCGATCATGAATGAACAGGAGATCAGGCCATCCGGTTCAATTTACAAAGAGACAAATAGTGAACAGGGTCATCTTTTTATCATTTCCGCGCCGTCGGGGGGCGGCAAGACAACCCTTTCCAAAGCCGTGGTTAACCGATTTAAGGATATTCTTTATTCGGTTTCGTACACAACAAGATCTCCACGCAACAGTGAACAAGACGGTGTCGATTACTATTTTATCCAAAAAAAAGATTTTGAAGAAAGGATAGAAAGCGGTTATTGGGCTGAATGGGCGGAGGTCCACGGCAATTATTACGGTACATCGGCTGAATTTCTGGAAAAGGGTTTGGCTTCCGGGCGTGACATGCTCCTTGATATCGATGTCCAGGGAACCTTCCAGATACTTGGGAATTATCCCGACAGCATCACGATTTTTATCATGCCCCCGTCACTTGAGACACTCAGAAAACGCCTGGAAATGAGAGGAACCGAAAGCAGGACAACAATTAAAAGACGCCTTTTAACTGCGGAAAAAGAGATGGCCCAAAAAGATCTGTACCGTTATATTATCGTTAATGATCAGCTGTCTGTATCAATTGAAAAACTTGTAGCCATTATCGAGAAATATCATTATAAAAAGAAAATAATGCCCTGAAAGATAATCGTGAAAAAAGAGATACTTTTTGGAATCAATCCTGTTCTTGAAGCCTTAAAATCCGGTCGTAGAGAGTTTTTTGAAGTCTATATTGTAAAGAAAAAGATCTCAGAACGTTTAAAAAGGGTATTAACACTTGCTGAAGCGAAAAAAATTTCTGTGGAGTGGGTGGAACTTTCACAGTTAAAATCTTTGACCGGAACGGATCAACACCAGGGAATCGGAGCCAGGACAAGTCGTTTCCCGCTATCCGGAATTTCTGACATTATAGACAGTATCCAGCCGGATGATACAAACCATTTACTGTTACTGGTCGACAATGTCATGGATCCTCATAACCTAGGCGCTCTGGTTAGAACAGCACTTTGTGTGGGCGTCAACGGTATAATCATTCCAAAGGACAGATCTGTTACGCCCACACCTGCAGTATCCAAGGCATCAGCAGGGGCCCTGGAGCATATCCGTCTTGCACGGGCAACAAACATGGTAAACACAATCAAGACATTGAAGGAAAAAGGATGGTGGATTGCCGGAATGGAAAAAGCTTCGGATAAATCAATTTTTTTGAGTGATTTGACAGGTCGTGTTGCAATTGTTATTGGTGGGGAGGAAAAAGGGATGCGCCCCCTGGTAAAAAAACATTGCGATTTTTTGATGTCCATTCCCCAGAAAGGGCCGATAAATTCCCTGAACGCTTCTGTGGCGGGAGCGGTTGCCATGTATGAGGCTTTCAGACAGCGACACTTATCTTGATGCCAATAAAACCGTTGCCCCAAAATATGTTGATCCGTACAGCCAAAGCCTTTAAACAAGCCCTTTTTCCGACGCGGTGTCTGGTGTGCGGATCTTTTTTTCATTCCGCACAGCATAAAAAATGCGATTTGGAGCCAGGGGCTATGGATGCGGACCGTTCAAACATTGCGCAGGAATTTATTGAAAAACCAGTGTTAACTTCCGCCCACGGTAATTATTATTCGGACAATATCCCTAAAGTCTTTGAGAAATTGATGACCCCCTTTTTGTGTCCGACCTGCACTTCAGGATTCTTGCCGGTTGAATCTCCCCAATGTTCCAGATGCGGCATGGTGTTTAAAAGCAGGCAAGGGGAAGATCACGTCTGCGGAGAGTGCCTCGATTCACCAAAAAGATTCCAAATCGCACGATCAGCAGGGATTTATAAATACACACTTATGGCGGTGATACATTGTTTTAAGTATAAAGGAAAAACCCAACTGGCACGACCTCTCGGGACCCTTCTTTTTACTGCTTTTATCAATTTTTGGGATAAAATGAGTATAGATTTGATCGTGCCGGTTCCGCTACATGTAAAAAAGTTGAGAATGCGGGGGTTCAACCCGTCATTTCTTCTGGTAAAGGACTGGGTACGCATTCCAGAATTTTTACATGTGGGATTGCCGGATATACCGATTGACATAAATGTTCTTGAAAGAAGAAGATGGACGGAACCCCAAACCGGTTTAGGGCGCAAGGAACGTTTGGCAAACATTAAGAATGCATTCAATATAAGCAATGATTCGAAAATCACGGGTAAAAGAATACTGCTTGTGGATGATGTTTATACCACCGGAGCAACTGTAAATGAATGTGCAAAGGTTCTATTGAAGGGCGGGGCAGGGCATGTTGATGTGCTTACACTGGCAAGGGCTGTGTGATTGAAGACTTTTGATTGAAAATTGAAGATTGATATAATTGGTTTTTATCACCAGTAGGCCCCATAATTTATTGAGATGTTACAGATATGTTATCTAAGATATTAGAATTGCAAGACGTAATAAAAGTTGTCCGTGATCTGCGCAAGTCAGGAAATAAGATTGTTTTTACAAACGGATGCTTTGATATTCTGCATGTGGGTCATGTGCGCTATCTTGCCTCGGCCAGATCCCAAGGGGATGTTCTAGTGGTGGGATTAAATTCCGATGAGTCGGCAAGATCCATAAAACCCAAAAACAGGCCGATAGTGAACCAGCACCAGAGAGCTGAAGTTCTGGCGGGTTTGGAGTGTGTAGATTATATTACGGTTTTTGATGAACCGGATCCGTTAAAAATTATAAAGGCATTAAAGCCTGATGTACTTGTAAAGGGGGCCGACTGGATTGAAGAAGAGATCATAGGGGCTGATATTGTAAAAGCAAATGGCGGCAAAGTGGTAAGGGTTTCGGTAGTACCCGAAGTTTCGACTTCGCGAATCATCCAAAGAATCGTAAGGCGTTATCAACGCGGGTATGGAGAGTGAGGGAATTCATGGCATGATAATAACGCATAAAAATGGCGTTTCATTTTTAGAATTTAAAAAACTTGCGAAGCTCCCCGGTATCCGGCATGGAATTTTTACGAGAAATACCGGTGTAAGCACCGGTCCTTTTCGAAGCTTAAATATCAGTTTCGGTGTTGGTGATGATGATCGGAATGTCAGGCGGAACAGGGAAATAATATCAAAATGCCTCAACGAAGAAGACCTTGTTTTTGCAGACCAGGTCCACGGAAGCAGAGTCATGGTATTTCCGAAAGACAATAATAACGTTATCATATTTGATTCTGATGGTTGCGGTGAAGTTGAACCGTCGGAAATTTTAAGCAGGCAGATTGGCGTATCTAATCCGGATTCCGAACACAAATATGTGGGGGATGCTCTAGTTACGAATATACGAAAAAAGATTCTTGTGATACAGGTGGCCGACTGTCAATCGTTAATTATGTACGATCCTGTTCAGCAAGTTGTGGCAAATGTTCATTCGGGACGGCAGGGAAGTATAAATGATATCATCGGCCTTACAATAAAGGTAATGAAAAAAAGCTTTGGTTGCTTTGCCCGTGATATTGTTGCGGGGATCGGTGCGTCTCTGGGTCCATGCTGTGCCGAGTTCGTGAACTACGAAAAAGAGATCCCGAAGAGATACTGGAAGTACAAGGATGATAACGACCATTTTGATTTCTGGTCATTAAGCTGTGACCAGCTTTGCCAGGAAGGGGTTTTGATGGATAACGTGAATTTAAGCCGATTATGCACAAAATGCGATCCAGACCGGTTTTTTTCATTTCGTGGAGAGGGTACTACCGGAAGGTTTGCATCCATAATCGGTTTGAAATAATCCATAACTTAACCCTGGTAAACCGGGAAAGTGCCTTAAGCACCTAAATATTGATCGTATGTATCAGGAAAAAGCAAAAATTCTGTGGAATAACCAGGCAGGAAACGAATATTACAGAATCGGTTTAACGTGTCACAAGGGATATTCAGGCGCAAAACCCGGTCAGTTCATCATGCTGCACTTTTCCGGCCGGAGGGCTCCTTTTCTGCCTCGACCGTTTTCAATCCACAGGATTATTAAAACCGGAGGTCGGGGAGCAGGGATTGAACTCCTTTACAAGGTAGTGGGAGAAGGTACAAAAATGCTTTCCGGACACTGTAAAGGTGATGTTGTAAATATCCTCGGTCCCCTGGGCAATGGGTTTATATTTTCAAACCATTATAAACGGATTTTTATTGTTGCCGGAGGGATCGGGGTTGCGCCTATGCTTTTTTTGGCGTCATATCTGAAAACAAAAGGAACAGATCCCTCTGAATGCATGGTTTTTCTTGGCGGAAGATCAAAGGATGACCTGTTGTGCAGTGATGATTTTTTGCGTATGGGCATGAAAATTCATATAACAACGGACGATGGGAGTGCCGGGGACCAGTGTTTTGTAACCCATCCCCTTGAGACGGCTTTGGAGAGGGATCGGCCGGATATTATTTACGCCTGCGGCCCTTTGGAGATGCTAAAATGTGTGGCGGGTATTGCAGAAAAGCATACCGTGCCTTGCCAGGTTTCCGTCGAAACAGTCATGGCTTGCGGCATGGGGGCATGCCTTGGGTGTGCGGTTGAAAGAAAAGAGGCATCAGGGAATTACATGCATGCCTGTCTTGACGGTCCGGTTTTTGATGCAAGGTGCCTTAAGCTGTAATCTTTAATCTGACACCAAAAACAGTGGTTATTTAACATCAAACCAAGTTATCACACAAATCCGCGAGGAACCAAATTTAATGCTTTTTTGCATTGACTTGCTTAAATTCATGTGTTAGATGCAATGCGTTTTTACCGGCTCTTGATTTGAAGAGTTTTTCCTTGTTCAAGTAAGGTGTTCTTTCCCATGAAGAGGGAAACCAGACGTGCCATAAAGGAACTGGCATACTATAGCAGCATCGGCTTGTCCGTAGCGCTTTCCATCTTTATCGGGCTTGCTGTGGGAGTTTACCTTGACAGACGGGTATTTAACACAACTCCGTGGTTTACGCTTATTTGCCTTGGGCTCGGGATCGCAGCGGGATATAGAAATATTGGGCTTGCAATAAAAAAGAGCAGAAAACTCTAACAGGATATTTTTAGCGTGGAAATTCAGCAGCGTCTCTTAAAATTTGTTACTCACTCAAACTGGATTCTGTTTTCTGTTGCTAGCATTATCGGGCTTATTCTTTTACCCCCTGATTTTGCCAGGGGAATTATTTTTGGCGGCCTTATTGTTACCGTCAACTTCCATTTATTGTACCGGACACTTAAAAAAGCGTTCAGGCCCTCCTGCCTGTCTTCTCACAGAGTTGTTTTAGCCAAATATTATATCCGCTTTTTAATCAGCGGCCTTATTATATTTGTCCTCATATCAGGTCACTATGTGGACCCTCTGGGTCTTTTTATCGGTCTTTCGGTTGTGGTTGCAAGTATAATGATTGCAACCATGTGCGAACTAACAAAACATATTTTCAAGGAGGCAACTTAAGGTGGAACATCCGTATCTCTTTTTTGTAAAGTTGTTTGAACTGATCGGTCTTGGGCATTTCGCCCATTCGTATCCTTACATTGTTTATTCGTGGGTTGTTATGATTATCCTTATAGTGCTCGGGTTCCTTGCTTCTAAAAGTGTAAGCCTTGTTCCCACAAAAGTACAAAATGTTATGGAGATCATTGTTTCAGCACTTGAAGAATTTACTATTGATATCACGGGGGAGGAAGGCCGCTGGCTCTTTCCGCTTCTGGCGACGGTTTTTCTTTATATTTTTACCTGCAACATAATAGGGCTTATTCCCGGATTCTATCCGCCCACCGCCAGTTTGAATACAACCCTTTCATGTGCACTTGTTGTTGTTACTTTTACCCATGTTATCGGTATTAAATATCACGGAGTCAAATATATAAAACACTTCCTTGGGCCTGTATGGTGGATGATACCCCTTATATTTCCCATTGAACTCATTGGCCATTTAGCACGCATACTGTCACTTTCTTTCCGTCTTATGGGAAATATGATGGGCCATGAACTTGTTGCGGGGATTCTTTTTGCTCTGGCCGGTCTGTTTTTTGCACCGCTTCCGATAATGGTTCTCGGTATCTTTGTCGCACTGGTACAGGCTTTTGTGTTCTATTTGCTTTCCGTCATGTATTTTACCGGCGCCATCGAGCATGCGCATTAATATGACGGTTTAAGTTTTATGAATTTGATTTTTCGTCAAGCCGTTACAGTTATAAGAAATTATAATAAAATAATATTTTGCTTTTTGTTTTTTTAATGGGAAAATGGAAGAAGCAAAAAAATCTTAATAAAAGGAGGAAGATTAGATTATGGAAGGACAAGCATTACAATTTTTTATCGCATGTGTGACTGCAGCTGGTTTTGGAGTCGGGATTGCAGCCTTTGGCTGCGGCATCGGACAGGGTTTAGGCATAAAGGGTGCTGTTGAAGGTATTGCCAGAAACCCCGAATCATCCGGTAAAGTTACGGTTACCATGCTGATCGGTCTCGCCATGGTGGAATCGCTTTGTATTTATGCGCTGGTTGTCGCACTGATTCTTATCTATGCCCATCCTCAGGCAGCTGCGATTGCCGGGTTGTTTGGCGCCGGCCACTAAAAAAAAGATCTATATGTAAATAAAGCAGGGCTGTGCTTTTTTAAAGGCACGGCCCTGTTTTGTTTTAACCTAACACCTTTCTTAAAAACTGCCCGGTATAAGACCCGCTTATATTAGCGATTTCTTCCGGTGTGCCGCACCCGACAATATTTCCCCCTTGATCCCCTCCTTCTGGGCCGAGATCGATAATATGATCGGCGGTTTTGATGACATCCATGTTATGTTCGATCACAATAACGGTATTACCTGCTTGTACAAGTCGTGACAGCACATTTAAAAGTTTGTTGATGTCATCCATGTGAAGACCTGTGGTCGGTTCATCAAGGATATAGACGGTTTTACCCGTACCTTTTTTGCTGAGTTCCCGTGACAGCTTTACCCGCTGGGCTTCGCCGCCGGATAATGTTGTGGCCGGCTGACCGATATGGATATATCCGAGTCCCACATCGATCAGTGTTTGCAACTTGGATCTGATATTTTTTATCTTTTCAAAAAAGCCAAATGACTGATTTGCGGTCATGTCAAGGATTTCCGCGACATTTTTTCCTTTGTATTTGACTTCCAGGGTTTCGCGGTTGTATCGTTTACCGCGGCAAACATCACAGGCAACATAAACATCCGGTAAGAAATGCATTTCTATTTTTATGATGCCGTCACCCCGGCAGGCCTCACATCTTCCTCCTTTGACATTGAAACTGAAACGACCGGGCTTGTATCCCCGCATACGGGCTTCGGGTGTTCTTGAAAAGAGTTCTCTGATATAAGTAAAAACACCGGTATAGGTTCCGGGATTGGAACGGGGAGTTCTCCCTATGGGGGACTGATCAATGTTTATGACCTTGTCGATATGTTCAATCCCAAGGACTCTGGAGTGGGTGCCTGCCGGCATCCTTGAATGATAGAGCCTCTGGGCAAGAACATGGTAGAGGGTTTCCAGGACAAGGGACGATTTCCCGGACCCGGATACACCGGTTATGCATATAAAGCAGCCCAGGGGGAATTCCACATCGATATTTTTTAGATTGTTTTGAGAAGCGCCTTTGATGATCAGTTTTTTTTTGTACCCGAGACGGCGTCTGGACGGGACTTCAATATACTTCCGGCCTGAAAGGTACTGACCGGTTAACGATTTTTTTTCATTTAAAAGTGCTTCCGGGGTTCCGGAAAAGACCACTTCACCCCCTCTGACTCCGGCACCGGGCCCCATGTCGACAACATGATCTGATGCAGTTATGGTCTCCTCGTCATGCTCTACCACAAGAACCGTATTGCCAAGATCACGCATCTGTAAAAGTGTTTCAAGCAGGCGCTGATTGTCTCTCTGGTGCAGGCCTATGCTCGGTTCATCCAGAACATAAAGGACACCGGTCAATTTTGATCCGATCTGTGTGGCCAGACGTATCCGCTGGCCTTCTCCGCCGGAAAGGGTGTAAGCGGATCTGTCAAGAGTTAGATAACTTAGACCCACGTTTTCAAGAAATCCCAGCCGTTCATTGATTTCTTTCAGGATTCTTTTTGCAATGATCTCTTTTTTCCCCGTCAGTTTTAATTTTTTAAAAAAAGTATGGGCGCTTGCCACCGAAAGTTGTGTGGTTTCGAATATGGTAAGGCCGCCCACCTTCACGGATCTGCTCGCCCTGTTTAACTTGGCACCATGACATTCGGGGCAGTGGCGAAAATTCATATAACGCTTAATTTCTTCTCTGGACGGGTATGATTCTGTTTCCAGATAACGTCTTTCTAATTTAGGAATAATACCTTCAAATCGTTTTTCATAAGTAAAACGGCGATTATTTCGTTCAAAATAGAATCTGATCTGTTCATTTCCGGATCCGTACGAAAGCACATTTTTAAAATGATCAGGAAGATCCTTGTAGGGGGTATAGATGTCAACACCATAATGAGAAGTCAGAGCATCCAAAAATTCGATAAAATGAACGGTATTTCTGTTGGCCCAGAGGGCAACCGCTCCTTCCCTTAGCGAGAGTTCGTGGTTTGGAATGATAAGCTGCGGATCAAATTCGGTAGTTGAACCCAGGCCGTCGCATTTTGGGCAGGCGCCCTGGGGGGAATTGAAAGAAAAGCTTGCCGGTGTGAATTCAGGATAGCTTATGCCGCAGGAGATACATGCTGATTTTTCACTGAAAAGAACAGGCCCCATGCCGAGAACGTCTACGGTAACAAGACCATCTGACTGAGACATGGCCAGTTCCAGAGAATCTGCCAGCCGGTTTTTAACCGTTTCTTTTACAACCAGTCGGTCCACGACCACATCGATGGTATGCTTTTTGTATTTATCAAGTTCGCCCACCTCTTCAATTTCCAGAGTTTCCCCATCTACACGGACCCGGGCGAATCCTTCCTTTTTCAGCCGCTTAAAAAGCTTTTCATGTGTGCCTTTCTGGCCTGAAACAAGGGGCGATAGAATAACAATCCGGGCCCCCCGGCTCAGGGACATAATTTTGTCCAGAATCTGGTCCAGTGTTTGAGAAGTAATCGGTTGGCCGCATTTGTAACAGTGGGGGGTGCCGATTCTGGCAAAAAGCAGGCGAAGATAGTCATAAATTTCTGTAACCGTCCCCACTGTCGATCGGGGGTTGTGGCTGGCTGTTTTTTGTTCAATCGCGATTGCGGGTGACAGTCCTTCGATCATGTCTACATCCGGCTTTTCCATACGCTCCAGAAACTGGCGCGCATAAGTGGATAGTGATTCCACGTACCGGCGTTGTCCTTCGGCATAAAGGGTGTCAAACGCAAGCGTCGATTTGCCCGATCCGGAGATGCCGGTAACCACGATCAGCTTATTTCGAGGCAATTCAACATCGATGTTTTTCAGATTATGTTGTCTTGCACCGCGTATAACTATTTTTTCAGTGTTCATTATCAATTACTTTAACATCTATAATTCGTAACCACTTACGGGTTCAGAGGTCCAGGGTTCAAAATTAGCTCGTAAAGTTGAACTTTCTTACTAAGGGAAAGTGTTACTGTTTTTTACTTGCGCGTACCGCCTGTTGGGCTGCCATATTTATCGCTGCAATCAGACTCCCAGGGTCTGCAATACCGGTTCCAGCAATATCATAAGCGGTACCATGGTCAA
>JBARSG010000005.1:0-11946 GCA_049644625.1 Desulfobacterales bacterium
GGAGCGTTCTCCCTGTATTGGGATTCAAATGCGTTTGCCCTGAAAGGGCACTTCTCCAGTATTGACAGATCGACTCTGTTTATATAAATTAGTTTTTTTAAGAATTTTTAATAAAAAGGAATATTAATCATAAAGCCGTTGAACTTTCAAAGGTCTCGAAATCTTATCCATGAACCAATCGACCCTACAAAATATTTTTCATTCCAAGATCAAGAAATTGTTGGGTAAGTCTCCCGATGATTTTCGTATTACAATCGGCGAGGTCCTGAGACGAAAAGGCATTATTACCGAAAAACAACTCCAGGAAGCCCTAAAGGTACAAAAAGAAAAACTTTATACCCTGGGCAAGGCCGTTCGATTAGGGCATATCATCGTTGAACTCGGTTATGCCTCCGAAGAAGAACTGGTCAAGGCAGTAAATATTGGATATCAAATTTCGGTTAAAACGCTGGCAGACGATATAAAAGGACTTGTCAAAGATAAACGCGGGAATTTTGTCGAAGGTCTTCCTCCGCCCCGTATCCCCATATGGCTTCAGTTTTTTGCTGCAACTATGGTTATTATTATCACTACTATTTTTGCAATGAGCTTTTTCATTTTAAGTCAGCAAAAAGAAAGGCTTTACCGGCAAACCATAAAGATCGGCAAGGTCAGTCTGAACTATTTTAGCAGCAACTCTCCGGTCCCCCTTCTGGAAGACAATATTTTAAGACTCAATACCCTAATAAAGAATGCAACTGCTGTTGAGGGGCTTGTTTATGCCATCATCGTTAATCACGATCAGATCATCAAGGCACATACCGACCTAACTAAAATCGGAAAGACCTTTGAAAATTTCGCAAACATGGAAGATGTAAAAAAAGAACAAGATGTTACTTACTTTAATTATCATTCAAAATCCGGCGAACATATTCTGAATTTAACCCGTCCTGTATTATTTAAAGACAAAAAACTGGGACAAGTCCATGTCGGAGTTTCCATCGATTTTATCGAAAATTTAATCCACAAAGCTCGTTTGACAATTGTGATGATAACATTTTTCATCATTCTGTTAGGGAGTGCAATTGCAATGTGGCTCGGATTCCATTTCTCCCGTCCCATTTCAAACCTTGTTAAGGCAACCGGTGAAATCGGTTCAGGAAATTATCAGCACAAAATAATACTGGCAAGAAATGACGAACTCGGAAACCTGGCCACCGCCTTTAACCGCATGGGAGATGAACTCTGGAAGAACTCTCTCATGCAAAAATCCTTTGGCAAGTATATCGGTTCTGAAGTTCTTGAAATGATCATGGCCAATCCTGAAAATGACTGGCTTAAAGGCCATAGGAATGAAGCTACCATCGTGTTCACCGACATCAGAGGATTTTCATCATATTCAAAGCTCAAGGAGCCTGAAGAAATCGTTGAAAGTCTGAATGAATACTTTGAGATTGTTACGCAGGCAATACAGGATCATGGCGGGTATGTTGATAAGTTTATCGGTGATGCGGTGTTGGGAGTTTTTGGGGTCCCGGTTTATCACAAAGATCATGTGGAAAGGGGGGTAAGGGCTGCAAGCGATATGCAGAAGAAGTTTATGAACAAACGAAACAATGGAAACAGCCTCCTTCAATCTGTAGGTATTGGAATTAATTCCGGAGTTGTTGTATCAGGCAATATCGGATCACAGGACAAAATGGAATATACCGTAATTGGCGATACGGTAAACCTGGCCGCACATCTGAACAAGCTGGCCGGTTCCGGTGATATTATTATCAGTAAAAGTGTTTATGAAAATCTTGAAGACATGATTACCGTAAAACCGCTTTCGCCGCAGTATATCAAGGGCAAAACAAAATCGGTTGAAACGTTTAAGTTGCTCAGTATAAAGGACGAGCGCAATGCAACGATCCGCAAATAGAAGGAAAACCATTTCCGTCATTGTTTTTCTATTGTCCCTTTTATTGCTTGCCGCCTGTGCCACAAGTATCCGGTCCCATCACAAGATTTCTGAAATCCGCATTAATGACGACTTTATCATTGTCACGGCAACCGCCAAAGACACGCTTTCCTCCCTTGCCGCCGAATACTTGAACGATCCGTCCAAAGAGTGGCTAATCTCCGAATTTAACCATATCAAAACCCTTGCTCCCGGACAGGAACTGATTATCCCTTTATTCCCCTTCAAAAAGGGCGGCCTTAAACTTGGAGGTTATCAAACCGTCCCGGTTTTGTCATATTACAGATTATCCAAAAACAAACCAAGCAAAATAGCAATCACCCAAGACGACTTTAAAGCCCAAATGAAATATTTGAAGGAGAACGGCTATCATGTTATCACGCTGGATCAATTATTAGGGTTTCTCGATTACCAGGAACAGATACCTGAGAAATCTGTTGCAATTACATTTGATGACGGATGGATCTCCGTATATGACATCGCTTTCCCCATATTGAAAAAATATTGTTTCCCGGCCACAATTTTTATTTACACTGATTTTATCGGCGGCGGAAAAGCCATGTCCTGGAAACAAATCAAAGAGCTTTCAGAAGCCGGGTTTGATATCCAATGCCAAACCAAAACCCACCGAGATTTGACCGTGTTAAAAGAAAAGGAGTCTTTCAAAGAATACTTCAAATCCCTTGAGATGGAGATAAGTTACCCCAAAAAGCTTATCAAAAAGAAACTGAATAAAGAATGCAAATGCCTGGCATATCCCTACGGTATAACCAACAATCTCGTCATTGCCATGTTAAAAAAACACGGCTACCGTGCCGCATTCACCGTTGATAATAGATCGAATCCGTTTTTTATTGATAAATACAAGATCAATCGTTCGGCAATATACGGCGAATATGATATTGAAAAGTTTAAAAACAAACTGTCCGTATTCCAAAACATGGAATTGAAATGAAAAGGTTTTTTAACATTTATTTGCTGTTAATTGTTCTGTTTTTTTTCACCGGATGCGCCGGTGTGCGGGAGTTTCTCGGAGATATCGCCGATAAAATTGCGGAAAAGAATTCCGAAAAAGCACCCGAGGGCACTAAATTTTTACCCGCTTCTTATTACCTGGAAAAAGCGTTGGCATATGAAAAAAATGACGAATTGCAAACCGCCCTTTTTTACATGCAAATAGCCGGCACACTGAATCCGGACAGCATAAAAATTCCTGAAAAGATCGCCTCCTTAAAATCTACCATCGATCATAAGGCAAGGAAACATTTTACAACGGGTGTGGAATGTTATGAAAAAAGAAAATTCAAAGATGCACGAAGGCAGTTTCTGACAACGTTACGATATGCCCCTGGTCATCAAGAGGCTTTAGACTATCTAAAAAACAGGTTACATCCAAAAGAATATTTAAATTATACTGTAAAAGAGAAAGACACCCTTAAAGATATTTCAAAGAAATTCTACAAAGATCCTTCAAAAGATTTTCTGATTGCCTATTTTAACAATCTTAAAACCGGTGAAGAACCCATATCCGGGACCACTCTTGAAATTCCCGTACTCGAATCAGAATTTAACCGACCCTCAATCGATATCCCTATTGAATTAATAAAAGCGGAAAACCTTTTGAAAGAAAAACAATATGAGCAAGCATTAGCTGTTGCAGGAAAGATTTTAGATTATGACAAATCCAATAAAGCGGCCCAAGATCTGATCAACACCGCTTTTTGCCAACAAGGCAAGGACTTGATCATTCGAAAGAATTATACCGAAGCGTTACATGTGCTTAGCAGAGCAGACCCTCAGTATGATTGCGTTAAAAAAACCACATCTGATGTTTACACAGCGATGGAGAAACAGGCTGAAGTACATTACCTTAAAGGCGTCAATCATTTTTTGAATGAAGAACTACAAAGCGCCATAAAGGAATGGGAAAAGACGTTAGCACTGAATCCGGAGCACAAAAAAGCGAAAAAAAATATTAATAACGCCCGAAGCTTGTTAAAAAAATTAGAAAAGGTCAAGTAGTCTTTCCGAGTCAAAAACCCCAAGAAAACAGGTTCGCCCGGTAGAATTTCCCGCAGGGAGTTCCCATAAAAATAATCTCTTTTGCATTGCAACCTCCTTGATTAATCGGGTGTTTATGAATTATGACAAACTGAAACTCATTTTTATTTGTTTGCACCTTTGATCAGTATAAAATGAATTGGATAAATTTTAATCCAAAGAAATTGGACTGACAATCAGAAATATAGAAATCAATGAACTTGCGCCAGAGGTTATCTTAACCCTTGAATTCATCTCAACTCCATTTCATAACCCGCCTTTTTCAGCTTGCGGGCTATTTTCTCAACGTGTTCGGGGCCCCGTGTTTCGAGTTCCAGATCGACTCGTGTGACGTAAATGGGCAAATTTTTTGCAAGACGGTCATGATAAACATGTAGAACATTTGCCTTAAGACCGGATATCAAGGCCAGCAATTGTACCAAAGAACCGGGGGCATCGGTCAGGCGCACCCTTATGCGCATTATCCTGGCATTTTTTAATAACCCCTGGCTCAGGATGCGGCCTAACAGAGAGCTATCCACATTACCTCCGCTGATTAAAAGAACGACTCTGCTTCCCCGGGGAACAGTCACGGAGCCGTTTAAAAGCGCCGCCAGGGGGACCGCCCCTGCGCCTTCGGCCAGTATCTTTTTTCGTTCCAGAAGCAACAGGATCGCCGCCGCAATCTGATCTTCCTCCACCAACACCACATCATCAACACACTTTCTTATAATATCGAAATTCAGATCCCCCACCTGTTTAACACTTATCCCGTCGGCTATGGAGTGATAGGAATCGACACTCGTGATTTTCCCACTGCGATACGATTCATAGGCCGAAGGGCAGGCTTCAGATTGAACGCCGATAACTTTAACTCCCGGTCTGATTGATTTTACTGTGGATGCTATACCTGAAATAATACCGCCGCCGCCGATGGGCACAAGAATCATGTCGGTCTCTTTGAGATCTTCCAGAATTTCCAAAGCCATCGTCCCCTGCCCCACAATAACATCAGGATCATCAAAGGGATGAATAAAAGTTTTTCCTTCCTGAGCCATTTCTTCAGCTTTTTTAAGGCATTCTCCCAAACTCTGGCCCTCAATCACTACCTCGCCGCCATAGCCGCGCGTTGCCTCCTGTTTTGTGATGGAAGCCCATTCAGGCATGACGATGGTTGCCGGAATGAGCGCCTGGCTGGCAGCCAGGGCAACCCCTTGAGCATGATTTCCTGCAGAGGCCGCCACCACGCCCCCAGGACCTATTTCATCCTTGTGGGTCAAAATAGTATATGTTGCCCCTCTGATTTTGAAGGATCCTGTTTTCTGAAGGTTTTCTAATTTGAGATAAATTTCTCCTTCAAACATTTTACTCAGAGAATGTGAATAGACCAGCGGTGTTCTGATAACCTTTCCTTTAATCATCTTTGCGGCCTGTTGAACATTTTCAATGGAAATCATATGTCAATCCTTTCTTGCTTAACCATTTTTCACCCAGCGATTTGACGAAATCCGGATTTTATTCTATTTATTTATTGGTATGTATGCAATAATTCATTTTGCTTTTCAATGATAATCACTTAATCCCATATCTTAAGTATAAGAGTATAACCACTTGTTCTTTTATGTGATATTCTAACTGGTGTCCATCCATAAATGAGGATTTTTGTTCAAGATCAAGGCGTGTGAAAAAAATAACCACAGGCATATGTTTAATATTCCGAGGATTATTTTTTGAACATAACGCAGAGATTGGGCAAAAAGACCATTTATGGATGGACACTATATAGATAGTCCCTTACCCATGCCAGGGCCTCGGATCTGCTTTTAATTGTATTTGTTAATTTTTCTTCCTGCACAAGGTTTAGAATTGTTTTGAATAGCGGTGAAGGGATCAGCCCGAATTCATGAATAAGGTCATGGCCTGTAATCAGCGGTGGTTCCGTGATTTTGGGTTTAAAACCATAAAAAAAATTATGAATCATCTCTTTTACAAACCCTATGAAGGCCTTGTTTGTTTGATTTAGCGTGTCTCGTTTTGCCATGATATCAGCAATGGTATGTAACAGCAGGGCAGGCGTGTTGTCTCCGCATTTTAAAAAAAAACGGGTTACCCCTTTATGTGTTAACGTTTTTTTCTGCATGGCCGTAAAAAGAAAGAGCGGATTTAAATGGTTGCGTATAATAAAATCGATGAAACGCTTTTCACGATTGGAAAATCTCAACTTTTTGCTGATTTTTTGAGCCAGATCGGCACTTTTCCGGGAATGGCCGTAGAAATGGATTTTTCCCCTGTTATCTATGGTTTTAGCCCAGGGCTTTCCAATGTCATGTATCAGAATTGCATATTTAAGGAGCACGCTTTTTTCTTCATCAAGATATTGCCGGATCTGGATGGGTTTATCCGGCAGAAGTGTGTCCGGATCATTGAGTATGGTTTCAAGATGCTGATAAGCTTTCATTGTATGTTCAAACACGTCATAAATATGATGACTGTTTTGAAGGCATCCTTTTAACCGGTCAAGATCGGGGAAGATGGTGGTTAAAAGACCGGCGTCATCCATTTGGGAAAGATAATGATAGGATTTCGATGTGCCCAGCAATTTGAAAATTTCGTCTCGTATCCGTTCACCGGCTGAATTTTGTATCAGTTTTGCATAAGCGCTGATACTGGAAGCAGTCTGTGACTCGATTTGGAAATTCAGGCATGCACCGATTCTATAGGCCCGTATCAAACGGATCGGATCTTTTTTAAAAACATCTGCTGAAACCATACGAACTTTTTTATCGGCCAGATCTCGAAGACCTCCCAGGCAGTCAATAATTTCTCCTGAAGAAAGATCATATGCCATGGCGTTGATGGTAAAATCCCTTTTTTTAAGGTCGTCTTCTATGAAAGAGCCGTTTAAAGAGGTTATATCAAAAATATTATCATTGGATACAACCCGAATGATCATCTGACCCGGTTTTCCTATCTTAACCAGGCGGCCCGATATGTTTTTGGCCATGTTTTCCGCAAATTTTTCTGGATTTTCCGTGACTGCAATGTCATAGTCGGTTGGAATTCGATCCAGAAGCAGATCCCTGATCGAACCGCCGATGACATATACGCCTTCTGTTTCAGAGAAAATATTTGAATTAAAATGGATCATGGATCTCTTTACTTATACTTTAAACGGTCATAATTTGAGCTTTCTAAATCTTGGATACGATCACAGTAATTAGGGCTGGAGTACTCCAATAATAAACAACGTAATATGGACAATTGATAATCCAATTGATATAGAAATACCATTTAAGGCCGTGTATAGTATATATCACTATTTCCAGGTTGTGTCTATCCGGATAAGATATGGTAGAAACCATAAAAAAAGTTTTTAAAGTTGCGGTTACCGGGGGAGCCGGATCCGGCAAGAGCTTTGTTTGCAACCGTTTGAAAGAGTTGGGTATAAAAATTATAAGTTCCGATTCACTGGCAAGGGAAGCTGTGCCGCCGGGCTCCACGGCTCATAAGAAAATCTTACATTATTTTGGTGAAAAGGTATTGTTAAGCGACGGCACGCTGAATCGCCAAATGCTGCGACGTATTATTGTAAACGATAGTGCTGCCCGGCGTTCTCTGGAGCGATTCATACATCCGGAGATATCCAAGCTCATGCAGCGAAAGATGGCTCAAGCGGAACAGCACGGTGATCGTGTGGTGGTGGTAGAGGTTCCTCTTCTTTTTGAACTGGGCATGGAAGAACAGTTCGATCTGGTTGTCGTGGTCAGTGCCGCTCGTAAATTGCGGGTTAAAAGGCTGATGGACCGCGATAACGTCTCCCGTGAAGACGCTGAAGAACTTTTAGATGTTCAGATGCCGGATCAAGAGAAGGTTGATCGTGGAGGATTCGTATTATCAAATGACGGTTCAAAGGAGCAACTCATAAGATCCGTTGATCAGTTATATGAAAAATTTTTAAAAATAACGCAAAAAAGATCAAAAGTCCTTGACAGCCAAGAAATCATGTTTTAAAATTGATAAAATTTTTGAATATGAATACTCCTGTTTGGATCCCGCCATTTGGAGAGAATGTCTAATCTTTCAATATTAATTCACTAAACACATATTCTTCCATAAAAGCCATCATGGATCCGGTTGATAGTTTATAGAATTGATTCAAGAGGTTATACAACGCGGTCAGGCCGCTCTCAAAAAGGAATTCCCATATTATGAACATTGTTCAACTTAAAGAAAAGAAAATTAGCGAGTTGGCCCTTTTGGCCAAAGATTTCAAGATTGACGGGGCGGCCGGAATGAGAAAACAGGATCTTATTTTTGCCCTGTTACAAGCAGAAATTGAAAAGACCGGTTTAATATTCGGGGAAGGGACACTCGAAATACTGCCGGACGGATTCGGATTTCTGCGGGCGCCGAATTACAATTACCTGCCGGGGCCGGATGATATTTATGTGTCACCCTCGCAGATACGCCGTTTTAATTTAAGAACCGGAGATACGGTTTCCGGGCAGATTCGTCAGCCCAAGGAGACGGAACGGTATTTTGCTCTGTTAAAGGTCGAGGCGGTTAACTATGAAGATCCGGAGGTTTCCAGAGAAAAAATTCTTTTTGACAATCTGACGCCGCTATATCCTGACAGAAAGATACTGCTTGAATCCGATTCTGATAATTATTCCATGAGAATAATGGATCTTTTGACTCCCACCGGTTTTGGCCAAAGAGGGTTGATTGTTTCACCCCCCAGGTCCGGCAAAACAATGCTGTTGCAGTCCATAGCAAACAGTATCAGTGTAAATCATAAAGATATTGTTTTGTTTGTACTTCTTATCGACGAGCGGCCCGAAGAGGTCACGGACATGATGCGATCCGTGGACGGCGAAGTGATCAGTTCGACTTTTGACGAGCCTGCAGAAAGGCATGTTCAGGTTGCTGAAATGGTTATTGAGAAGTCCAAGCGGTTGGTGGAACATCAAAAAGATGTTGTTATCCTTCTGGATAGTATAACCCGGCTCGCACGGGCATACAATTCTGTTATCCCCCCAAGCGGGAAGATACTTTCCGGAGGCGTTGATTCAAATGCACTTCAACGCCCAAAACGTTTTTTCGGAGCTGCCAGAAACATTGAAGAGGGAGGAAGCCTCACCATTATCGCAACCGCTCTGGTTGATACGGGAAGCCGTATGGATGAAGTAATTTTTGAAGAATTCAAGGGTACCGGCAATATGGAAATCCAGTTAGATCGAAGGCTTGCCGATAAGCGGGTGTTCCCTGCGATTGATATCAAGAAATCGGGCACTCGCAAGGAAGAGCTTCTTCTGGATCAGGAAACACTGACGCGTGTCTGGATTTTAAGAAAACTGCTATCTTCCTTAAATCCGGTTGACAGTTTGGAATTTTTGCTCGATAAAATGAGTGGAACAAAAAATAATCAAGATTTTCTTAATTCAATGAATGCGTAAGAGAAAAGCAGGAGGTTGAAAATATATGAAAAAGGACATTCATCCTGAGTATAAACAGACAACCATAAGGTGCGCATGCGGCAATGAGTTGGAGGTGGGTTCGACAAAATCGGATATCCGTGTTGAAATCTGCTCAAAATGCCATCCTTTTTTTACAGGCAAACAGAAACTTGTGGACACTGCCGGACGAATTGAGCGTTTCCGCAAGAAATATGAAAAATTTCAGAACCAATAAACCGCCCATTCACCGATACGGCTCAGCCTTGATAACCATATGCAAAAGGTGATGGGCCGTTTATTTTTGGGCGCCACTTTTTTTAATGGAGCGATCTGAATAAAACCCATGTTTGATAGATTGTCAGGTGTTGAAAATCGATTTTTAGAAGTCGAAAAGCGTTTGAGCGATCCCGGGATTGTACAGGATCGGGAGGCATACCAGAAATACAGCCGGGAACATGCCGAGTTAAGCAAAATTGTATCGGTTTTCAGAAAGTATAAACGGACCATAGAAGAGCTCAATGACAGCATGGAGCTTTTAAAAGACAAGGACCCGGATATAAAAGAAATGGCTCGGGATGAAGTCGGAGCCCTGACCCTTAGCAAAGAAAACCTCGAAAACGATCTTAAAAATCTCCTTTTGCCCAAAGATCCTAATGATGATAAAAATGTTATTGTTGAAATAAGGGCGGGAACCGGCGGCGAAGAGGCCGGGCTGTTTGCAAGTGATCTTTTCAGAATGTACACCCGGTATACTGAAAGCAAAAATTGGAAAGTCGAAGTCATGACCCATCATCCCACCGGGGTTGGCGGTTTAAAAGAGATCATCGTCATGATCCACGGAAAAGGGGCATACAGCCGTTTTAAATATGAAAGCGGCATACATCGTGTCCAGCGTGTTCCGGAAACCGAGGCTCAGGGGCGGATACATACCTCTGCAGTGACGGTTGCGGTTTTGCCGGAAGCCGAGGATGTTGAACTTCATATCGATCCGAGTGAGATTAAAGTCGATGTGTTCCGATCAACCGGTCCGGGAGGTCAAAGTGTAAATACAACCGATTCAGCGGTACGTCTTACCCATCTCCCAACAGGTATGGTGGTAAGCTGTCAGGATGAAAAATCTCAGTTGAAAAATAAAAACAAGGGCATGAAAGTGCTGCGTGCCCGTCTTCTTGATCGTATGATCACGGAGCAGGATGAAAAAAGATCTAAAGAGCGGAAAAGCCAGATAGGAAGCGGAGACAGAAGCGGAAGAATCAGGACGTATAACTTTCCCCAGGGAAGAGTTACCGATCACCGGATCGGACTTACCCTTTACAAGCTTGAAAACATTATGCAGGGGGAACTAGACGAAATCATAGAAAAGCTTGCAACTTTTTATCAGACCCAGGCATTACAGAATGCAGAATCAGCCGAAGTCCAGGGATCCTGAATGGACCATAATAAAACTTCTCAAATGGACCACTTCTTATTTTAAATCCCACGATATAGACAGCCCAAGATCTACAGCCGAAATACTTCTCGCACATGTCTTAAAATTAAAAAGAATAGATCTGTATTTACGATACGACCAGCCGCTTTGCATAAATGAGCTTTCGAAATTTAAAGTGTTAATAAAAAGGAGGATTGAGCGGGAACCGGTTGCATATATTTTAGGTGTCAAAGAATTCTGGTCCATGGATTTTGCCGTCACAAAAGATGTCTTGATCCCGCGACCTGAGACCGAGTGCCTGGTTGAGGCTGCATTGAGTCTTTTGCCCCAGGACAACGTTTCTGATATTAAACCGTCGCCAAAAAGAATATTAGAGCTCGGCACAGGATCCGGGGCCGTAATTCTCGCCATTGCATTCATGCGACCCAAACATATTTATTTTGCATCTGACCGTTCCGTTGAAGCCGTTAGGCTGGCCGGACAAAATTCAAAGCGACATGGCCTGGATACGGCTGTCAGTTTCTTTTGTGCGGACTGGTTTACACCCTTAAACTCTGAAAAAAAACGATTTGATATGATCCTATCAAACCCGCCTTACGTTCCAACTCGGGTTATCGGGTGTCTTATGCCTGAAATTTACAAGTATGAACCGATTTCGGCCCTTGACGGTGCCAGAGACGGACTTTTCTGTTTAAGACATATTATCAATACTGCTCATGGATATCTGAACCCGGACGGAAGCCTGTTGCTGGAAATCGGTCATGATCAGAAAAATGATGTCCGGAGTATTATCGACCAGTGTGGAAATTATGAACATGTGGTATTCACAAAAGATTATAGTGGATATGACCGTGTTGTCCGGATGAAAAAGAAAAAATAAAGAATCCCTTATGCAGTATACCTGCATCATGTATCGATTTATAACAGCAATTCTAATTTTAGAGTATCGTAAAAAGTCTGATTAGATTGCGGCAGGAACCAGGGTAAACGCATTTGATTTCGGTGCAGCGTAGCGACGGCGGGTTTCTCTTGGAAACCGACTGACTGTTTGAAGGGCTTTAGCACGCGTTAGCCCGAAC
>JBARSG010000006.1:0-2257 GCA_049644625.1 Desulfobacterales bacterium
AAAATATACCACCAAGCCTATTTTGATTTCTATAATATTACTATCTTCTATCGTCAGCTATTTTATGAACACCTATAATACAGTCTTTGACACCGATATGATAAGGAACATACTACAAACAAACAGGAGCGAATCCCTTGACCTGGTTAATTTCAAACTCGTGTTATATTTTATGTTACTGGGTGTAATACCATCAATATTCATATATAAAATAAATATAACCTATGGCTCTATAAAAACTGAATTAACATCAAAATTAAAAATAATTTTGATGTCATTGTTTATAATTGTTTTAACCGGCCTGAGTCTAAGTAAATTTTACACGTCTTTTTTAAGAGAAAATAAACCATTAAGATACTATACGAACCCGACATACTATATATACTCTACTGGCAAATATATAAATATGGCATTTGGGAGTGACAAAGTATCTATAAAGCAGATTGGTACGGATGCAAAAATACCGTCAACTGATATAGACAGAGAGTTGATCGTTTTGGTTGTTGGGGAAGCAGCTAGAGCAGATCATTTTTCGCTCAACGGATACCCAAGAGAGACAAATCCGTTACTTAAAAAAGAAGATATTATTAATTTTCCTGATATGTATTCATGTGGTACATCAACAGCGTTATCCATACCTTGCATGTTTTCAATCTTCGGCAGAAAGAATTATAGTGACAAAAAAGCAAAATCTACCGAAAACCTGCTTGATGTATTAAGTCATGCCGGAATAAATATTTTATGGAGAGACAATAATTCAGATTCAAAAGCTGTGGCTTTGAGAGTTCCGTATGAGGATTACCAAAACCCACAGCTTAATCCGATCTGTGATATTGAATGCAGAGATGAAGGGATGTTGGAGGGATTACAAGAGTACATCGACAAACAAAAAAATGGGGATATATTAATAGTGCTTCACCAAATGGGTAATCACGGCCCCGCCTATTACAAAAGATACCCCGTAAATTTTGAAAAATTTACGCCGGTTTGCCAAACAAACCAGATTGAAAAGTGTACAGAAGACGAAATAATAAATGCCTATGATAATGCTATTTTATATACAGACTACTTTTTATCAAAAGTGATAAATCTGCTTAAGCAAAACTCAGATGGATTTGAGACAGCAATGGTGTATCTTAGTGATCATGGAGAGTCCCTTGGAGAAAATGGCTTGTATTTACATGGATTACCATATTTTATGGCTCCGGACACTCAAAAACACATTGCAGCTATTATGTGGTTTGGGGACAATTTTAAAATTGATAAAAAATCATTAAATGCAATATCATCAAAAAAGTTTTCACAAGATAATCTTTTTCATACAATTTTAGGATTAATGGAAGTGAACACATCCGTCTATAATAAAAATATGGACATCATCAATTCTGCTAACTAGACGTCTCGGAAATTCTACAACCTATTAACAACACTTGTTATCTAATGGCAATCTGTTTTTGCCATCAGAATGGAAGGATGGAATGCTGGCCATGAAATACATCTAGTTTTCAACTACAGAATGAACTACGGACAAAAGCATAATTTTATGACGCTTTAAATTTCTTTGATATAAAATTTCAAGTTCCTGAGGATAAACGACTTCATTAAATAGAGACAGATCAATATCATATGCGATGGTAAGCAGTTTCGGATTTTCTAATATTTTGAATTTCAGATCCTCTTTTGACCATACCATAGGCAATCGCCGGTTAAAGTGAAAATATGCTGCGCCTTGAACAATTTCTCCGGGAGAATAGAGAATTATTTCTTTCTCTTCCCACTCCGGCTTAAATCCGTTGAAAAAAGGCTGAAGAGAACCGGAGTAAATTTTCGGACAAATGACGGAATGATGGATCACCAAGATGAATATCGCGTAGCAGCAAAGAAAAAACACCATGGCATGTCGCCGTATACTGAATTTTTTCGTGATGAAAAAGAAAAATGTTCCAAAAAGAAAAGCCAAGCCAATCAAACTCATACCAAGGATAAACTTGCTCTTAACAAAGGCGACAATGATACTTGTAATAAGACAAATAAATCCCAGGTATGGAAGAAATTGTAAAGCAATCTTTTCCGGCCACGGAATTTTTGCCATAATTGCCGTCTGCTTCCACCATAAGGCAGTCATTAAAGCAAGTGATGGATAGATAGGTCCAAGATAAACATTGCGCTTGGCTGAGGCTATGGATAGAACAATAAAAACGGTCACAAACCAGATTTTGGGAAGCAGGGCATTTGACAGATATCCCCCTTCTCCTTT
>JBARSG010000007.1:0-1887 GCA_049644625.1 Desulfobacterales bacterium
GAGTGAAGCGTTACAGTTCATTTGGAATATCAGAAATCGTCTGCATCACATAACCGGTAGAAAATGCGATCAGCTATATTTCGAACACCAGGCGTCTTTGGCTGCCGCTTTGAACTTTAGAAAAGAAAACGGGCAACAACCCGTAGAAAGATTCTTGGGCGAACTTCATGGACATATGGAGTTCGTGAAACAGCAGCATCTAATATTTCTTTATGAGCTTGGATATGCATCAGGTTCAAAACTGAAAAGAAAGACAAAAAAATATACTACGGTTAAGGGCTTGGAAGTATCCGGAGAGGGAATGCTTAATTTTGTTTCCTCTGAAGTAATCTTAAAATCTCCGGGTCTTTTGATGGAAATATTTGAAGAAAGCGCCCGTTTAAAGATCCCGTTGAGTATTGAGGCCAAAAGGTTGGCCAGAGAATTTAAATATCTTATGGATGATGATTTTATATCTTCGTTAGAAAATGTTCAATCGTTTGACCACATCTTGGCTGCGCCGACCCCAACATTCAATGTGCTCAATGAAATGTTAAATATCGGCTTGTTAACACAGTATATTCCTGAATTTAAAGACATTGAGAATCGGATTCAGTATGACGAGTATCATCTCTATCCCGTGGACCGGCATTCTCTGCGGGCGGTTCAAATTCTAAAATCATTCGGCACCAAAGAAGGTGCGTCTAAAACCCCGATATGCGGTGATCTTTACAAAGAACTCAATAACCGGAGACTGTTGTTATGGGCGGCCCTGTTCCATGATATCGGCAAAGGTGCCCTGGGTGAGAGCCATTCCAAAACCGGGGCAAAAATTGTTCGCACGGCGTTATCCAAAAGAGGCTTTAAAGAAAAGGATATCGAAACGGTTTCCTTTCTGGTCGAGGAACATCTTATGCTGTTTAAAACTGCAACCCGAAGGGATCTGTATGATGAAGAAACAGCCATTTTTTGCGCCAGAAAAATAAAAGACGTCAGGCATCTGAAAATGCTGTATCTCTTGACCGCAGCCGATGCCATGGCCACCGGTCCTAAAGCCTGGAGCGAATGGACCGCGACACTTTTGAAAGATCTTTTTTTTAAAGTTCTGAATATTTTGGAACATGGAGAACTTGCAACCCGTGAGGCCGTCAAAGGTGTTGAGGAAAAGAAAAAAAAGGTTCTATTGTCGGGATTCGAGCTCCACCCCAAACAGGAATTGGAAACCTTGTTTAACTTCATGTCGCCGCGATATCTTCTTTATACACCGGTTGAAGATATCCTGGAGCATATCAAACTTTACCAGAATATCGGTGCGGATGATTTTATCTGGAAAGTCGTTCAGACACCGGATTCCAACACCCGGACGGTCACCATTTGCGCCAAAGACCGCCCGGGGTTAATCTCAAAGATTGCAGGAACATTTACCCTGAATAGTCTCGATATTCTCAACGTTCAGGTCTTCACATGGCGGAATAATATCGCCCTTGACATTTTTGAAGTTAACCCCCCTCCGGACCGGATTTTTGAAACCAAAACCTGGGAACGTGCGGCAAAGCAACTGCAATCGGCTCTGGTGGGCGAATTGAATCTTGCAACAGCGTTAAGAGAAAAGATGGAGGTGTATCGATCCGGCAAACCCCGCCCGGGGAATAGACCGCATAAGATTGTTTTAGACAACAACAGCTCGAGTTTTTTTACCATTGTTGAAGTCTTTACTTATGACTTTCCGGGGCTGCTTTACAGCGTAACAGACGCTCTGTTTAAATGCAGACTGGATGTATGGGTAGCAAAAATTTCTACCAAGGTCGATCAGGTGGTGGATGTTTTTTATGTCAGGGATTTTGATGGGCAGAAGGTAGATTTGCCGGATCAGGTGGCGGCCGTTAAAGCGGCTATAGAGGATGTTTT
>JBARSG010000008.1:0-4940 GCA_049644625.1 Desulfobacterales bacterium
CATCGACGGCCAGAGATTGGCCGAACTGATGATCGCCTACAACGTAGGTGCTAACACCACTGCCATATATGAAGTCAAAAAAATCGACTCCGACTATTTCATTGAGGATTAGGATACGAAAAGTAAAAATTAAATTATTTTAGAAAACTTTTATTAGATTTGTCATCTGACAGCTCAATTTTTGAAAATAGATATCACAGTAATTTTAACCACACTTTTTTATGCATTAACTTGATTGAACAATGATAGCCGCATGGCCCCTTTCTTGTTAACATGTTCAGACCATTGAGGATTCAAGAGAAGAATAATCATTTTTGAATGCCAGCGTATTGAGGTATCCATTTTAAGCCCTCATTATTAAGCCACTTCAAAAGTCATGCATAATGGCCAAAGAACTAACAAACAATGCTCTTAGAAAAACCTCTTGACATCTTGAATAATTTAGTTTAAATGATAATTATTATTACTTAGCTCAATATTTCATATGGTCTGGAATGGACTTTCGAATGAATGATCCCCAAAAAAGAAATGATTCCATCCTGAAAAAGCTGAAGGAATCCAATTATAAACTCACCCCTCAGCGCTTAGCTATTGTCAAGATCCTTGCATACAGTGAAGGCCATCCCAATGTCGAAAAAATACACGAGCGGCTTCAGAAAGATTTTCCGACAATGAGCTTGGCAACGGTGTATCGCAATGTCTTGCTGCTCAAGTCTTTGGGGGAGGTTTTGGAGCTTGGATTCCCGGATGGAAGCAACCGCTATGACGGGAACAAACCGGATCCACATCCGCATGTCATTTGTGTCCAGTGTAAAAAGATAATCGATCCGGACCTGGCTACCTTAAAAGACATGACAGAAGAAGTTGCTGATGAAACCGGCTTTAAAATCCTGACACACAGGTTGGATTTTTTTGGTATCTGCCGGGATTGCACGAACAATTCATAAGACAAAATTTTTTTGTCTTATAATTACAAATGATTATCATGTAGGATATAATATTATTTGTTGCTGGTGTTGATACAAAATCAAAAACGATTGATTTGGTTTGGCTGGTTTGCTATAGGAGAAATAAGGCATAAGGTGCTGCTTTCGAAACTTATATCAGCCATCTGCTCACCGTATTGCAATCGAAATCCTTGATACAATTTCTTCGGAAGTTCTGATCCTTTCTTTGGACTTTCCGAATCCTGTCGTTGCTGATTTTGTTCCAATCCGCTGTTCGAATTTAAGATAAAATTTAACCGTAACACACTTTAATCGAAACCATTTACAAGAGAAAAATTTTCAATAAACCCCAACAAAAAGGAGAAAATCGATGACACAGAAGAAAAAACTGACCAACAACGCCGGCGCTCCAGTCGCTGATAACCAGAACGCAATGACTGCTGGACCGCGCGGACCGATGTTACTGCAGGATGTTTGGTTCCTGGAGAAACTGGCCCATTTTGACCGGGAAGTGATCCCTGAGCGACGCATGCACGCGAAGGGTTCCGGTGCCTACGGCACCTTTACCGTCATCCACGACATTACTCAGTATACCAAGGCTAAAATATTTTCCGAAGTAGGGAAAAAGACCGAGCTCTTCACCCGGTTTTCCACGGTAGCCGGTGAGCGTGGTGCCGCCGACGCCGAGCGTGACATCCGTGGATTTGCGATCAAATTTTATACCGAGGAAGGCAACTGGGATCTGGTGGGTAACAACACACCCGTATTTTTCCTGCGTGATCCGCTAAAATTTCCCGACCTTAACAAGGCCGTCAAACGCGATCCCCGAACGAACTTGCGTAGCGCCCGCAATAACTGGGACTTCTGGACTCTGCTACCGGAGGCGTTGCACCAGGTTACTATCACGATGAGTGACCGCGGCATCCCTTATTCCTTTCGCCATATGAACGGTTACGGCAGCCACACTTACAGCATGATCAACGCCAAAAACGAACGTCACTGGGTCAAGTTTCATTTCAAGACCCAGCAGGGGATACGCTGTCTGAGCGATGAAGAGGCCGAGGCGGTCGTCGCTAAATGCCGGGAAAGTAATCAGCGCGACCTATACGAAAGCATCGAAAAAGGGGACTTTCCCCGCTGGACCTTGTCCATTCAGGTGATGCCGGAAAAGGATGCCTCTAAATGCCCTTTCAACCCCTTCGACCTAACAAAGGTTTGGCCTCATGGCGATTACCCTTTGGTCGAGGTGGGTATCTACGAACTGAATCGTAACCCGGAGAATTACTTCGCCGAGGTTGAGCAATCGGCTTTCAATCCAGCCAATATCGTCCCCGGCATCGGGTTCTCCCCTGACAAAATGTTGCAGGGAAGACTCTTCTCCTACGGCGATGCCCAACGCTATCGGCTCGGTGTGAACCATCATTTGATCCCGGTCAATGCCTCTCGATGCCCATTTCACAGCTATCACCGTGATGGAGCCATGCGGGTTGACGGCAATTATGGCAGCACCCTTGCTTACGAGCCTAATAGTTACGGCGAGTGGCAAGAGCAGCCGGACTTTGCCGAACCGCCCCTCAGTTTGGAAGGGCCGGCTGATCACTGGAACCATCGCGTGGATGACGATTATTACTCCCAGCCCCGCGCCCTGTTCCATAAGATGAGCCCCGAGCAGCAGAACGTGCTGTTTGCTAACACAGCTCGGGCTATGGGAGACGCTCCGAGAGAGATTAAGATTCGTCACATTGGCAACTGTCTGAAGGCCGATCCGGCTTACGGCAAGGGGGTAGCTGATGCACTTGACATCCCGCTTAGCGAAGTACCTAAGGAGGAATAGGATCGTTTTCAAGGTCACAAGGAGGGCGTAAAAGAACACCAAGGTTTTCACTGAACAGGAAAACTACTTTTAAACTCTCGAAGTATAGTCCAACCAGCTAAAAAGGGCTAAAGGCGGTTTGGTAAATGCTGCCGCAATTTGCCAAGCCGCTCAGCCCGCTTAATAGGCATAAAATCTTAAGAAGGATTGTTATGGCCAAAGCAACGAAGGAAGAAAGGCGCAACAAAGTCATTGTGGTGTTCTTTAATGATATCAACAACAAGGATACCGTTGCACTTGTAATTTGAATTCACAAGGCCTTAAAATTGCTGCGATATCATTAAAAAAATATAGTATCACACGTCAAGTCATAGTTACGTGGGACTTCCGGGACACCCGTTAGATTATAAGTTTCTATTTTCAGTAGAAGGTTTGGTGCTCATAAGAATAACGTTGCCTGGAGGAATTCCGCCCTTTTAGCGGTAATGGAATTAACGTCATGAATGCTACAAATCGTGTAAAGATAAAGCCCGGTCAGTGTGTTCTGATAGAGACCTTTGCAAAACGCCCCCTTTTGCCCAATTCCGGCGTCAGGCTCAAATTTTAATCCTCAAAATACTCAATGTATTCCTGTGGTTAAAATTTTCGCCTTCCTTGGCCTTGAACAAAATTGGACATTTTTCAAAGGTCTCTGATAGTATTGAAAAAAGACCAGCGATCCGGAAAATTAACGGAAGGTATAGTGAAGGACGTTCTGACAAAGGCCCTTGCTCATCCTCATGGTATTAAAGTCCGTTTAGAAAGTGGTGAAATTGGGAGGGTGAAGGAAGTATTAGAATAAGGGGGTATTGGGGTCAAACATATGATTTGCTTGGATTAAAAAAAGCGATTTGTTTGGCCTGCTTTTGACGATATCTGTAATTAAATTGATATTGAGATATGGTAAGAAAACACAATTAGGGTTTGTCATTATCAAACAATTTTTTATCCCTTTTGGGGAGGTTGTCTATCTGGCTAAATAATAAGCCAATATTGAACAAAAAGTCGCTGGATAGTTAATTTCCTGTGTTCGCTGAAAAAGGAAAGCTCCTCTCACAAATGTATGCATAAAAATCATGAAAATTTGCTGTGCGAGAATGGGCTATCCATTACCCGTCGGAGCACAGCCAATTTTTCATGCTTTTTCAAGGTATGAATTTAAAATAATCCATATTGGTTTTAACTAATAACCTAAAATAACGATTTGTATTAAATGGACATTTAAATTTATAAGTATCAAATTTTTGCATACATTTATGTGAAGAACCTATATATTTTTTTGCTAATGGGATTTTATGAGTTGACAATTTCATAACATTTATATCATAAAAGTATTAATAGATTTCTTTTAACTTTTTTCAAATGTGTTTGATGTTAGTGGCGAAATCATGAAAGCAAACCACCATACCTTTATATCTATTATACTTACCATTTTTCTTTCCCTTTTCACTCCTTTTAGTGAACTCGGCTTAAACGTATTTTCTGACAATATGTATACTGAATCTTTTAGGCAAGATTCATACATAGATCTTCAATACGCTTCAATTTCAAAAAACAATAATGAATTTGAAAACGATACGCCTGATTATGATTTGTCGACTTGTTTTTGTTTAACAACTAACCATCTACATGAGATCGAAATTTATTTCCTATGTAAAAAGCACGTTTCTGTGAAACAAATATTATTTTCTGGCAAATCCTCTCGTTCGCCCCCCTTCATTTAACTTTTCATATAATCATTTCAGCTTTAAGTGCAATTAACCTTTAATACTAGAATTCTTTTATAACCCAGGCTTTTCCAAGTTGAAAATTAAATGTCATGGTATACAATTTGTTAATCATCGAAGATTCCATTCCTATACGAACGGCTATAAAAGAGATCGTTAAATCGTCTGATTTTATTGTTGCACAATTCTTTGAAGCTTCTAATGTCAATGAGGGATTAAAGATACTAAATGAAGAAATTATCGATCTTGTTCTGTTTGATTTCAATACACCCGACATCGACGTCTTTCGGTTTTTGGAAGTGATGCAAAAAGACGAAACATATAAGTTTATTCCGATTATAATAATTATAACCGAAAGAAGTAACCCAGAAGCTGAAGGTCTGTTGGATAAGCATTCAATTGATTATATCAAGC
>JBARSG010000009.1:0-2448 GCA_049644625.1 Desulfobacterales bacterium
ACTTTTTGATCGATCCATGTTATAGTTTGTATCATTAGTGTCCGGTTAAGAATCAAATAAATTCAGCTGTATATGACCACTAGTAATTTTGTTTTTGTAATCAATTGGCGCAAGGGCCTGTGAAATAAGCCTTTTCTCAAAAACAGATATACTAAAAATCTGTAAAATTGTGTAGAGGCTGAATTCGATTTTTAATCGTTTTTTTATAATTGCAACAAGCACATATATCGAAATTGCTATCCATATTTGAGTTTTGACTGCATTTTCGGAAGTTCCGTAAAACGCCTTTATTCTGAGATGTTGTTTTATCCATTTAAAGAACAATTCTACTTGCCAGCGATACCGGTAGAGTTCAGCAATAGTTAGAGCAGGAAGAGAAAAATGATTCGTTAAAAAACTCAATCTTTTTCCGGTTTCAGCATCGAAGAATTTTACAAGACGAAGCTTTTCGGGATAAGCTTTTTTCGAATAAAAACCGGTTAACGCAACGGTTTGATCACATCTAAGCCCTGTGGATTTATCAATCGGGTTAGAATATATTCGACGAATAGCAGTATTACTTTTTGTGCGAGTCACAAAAAATGCCGAGCATTGATGCATGGTATAAAGACGCTCAAAGTCCAGATAAGCGCGGTCCATAAGGTAGATAGCACCTGCTTCCGGGATGAGCTCGTCGAGAATATTAACATCATGGACTTTGCCATCTGTTATTGAAATAAACGATGGAATATTGCCTCGCAGATCTAATAGAGTATGCAATTTAACAGCACCTTTGGATTTACGAAATCTGGCCCATGGAAACACTGAAAGGCATAAATCAATTGTAGATGCGTCAAGTGCGTAGACAGTTTCCTCCAGTTCCAAGCCAAAGTCTTCGCCGGCATACAGCTTTCGAGCCTTATGGATCAATATTTGGGCAAAGTCACTGTATATGCGCCAATCTCTTTTTTCATTGGCATCGGCTAATGTACTTCGGGAAACCTTACCATTGATTCCCATATGGTAAAGTTTCTCATGTATGGCCCGAAGGCAGCATTCTATATCCCGAAGACTTTCTCGATAAGTTAGCTGAGCAAATGCCATGCATAAAAATTGATCATAACATGTAAAAGAACGAACTCGATAATTCCCATTGTATCGCTTAACGCATCGACGAAATTTTTTGTAGGGAAAGAAATCTATAATCTGAGAAAAAATTGTTTTTCCATAATTCATCGCCTGTCTCCTTTCGTGTTGAAAATATTCTACGAAAGGAATATCAGGCCTAATAAGCTGATTTCAAATCGATCCCTCTTGATTTCGTCATTATTTCATTTTATTTTAATCAGTTAGAAGCTTTTTAAATATTTTAACCGGACACTAATGATATGCGTATTGTCTCAATAATCCACTATCCTTTATTGATCCGAGTGGTCATGACAGCGTCATTTGGGTTAGTGATGTTTGGTGATTGGGATTATGAATATTGGCTGACAATAGCATTGCCTGCGATATCAACTTCTAAATTAGAGAAAAGCCAAAAAAATAAAGGAGATATTTTATAATGCCAAAACAAAACGAATCACCCTACGTTTCTCATGTTTTTATTTGTACCAATGATCGTGGCGGAGAAAGAAAATCGTGTGCAGACAATAACAGCCGGCTTATTAAATCTAAATTGAAGGACGCAGTTAACGAGAAAGGCTGGAAAGGAAAGGTCAGGATTTCCACTTCAGGATGTATGGGGCTTTGTGCCAAGGGCTCCAATGTGATGATTTACCCTCAGAAGGTATGGTTTTCCGAAGTTTTTCCTGATGATGTGGATGAAATCGTGTCTACCATTGAACGCGTCATGGCAGATAATTAATTCTATTCACCCGTGATGATATACGGATCTGTATAACCACTTGTTATGTATAAGAAATGAATAAAATGAATGAATCACAATATCTTTACGCACCTACCAAGCTGTTCACTGAAAAACTAGAGAAAATTAAACTCAATGATCCTACTGGATTTGAACGTATAATTAAAGTAAGAGATAGACTGCTTGGTAATCCAAATGATGCTGACGGGAAAATGCATGGATTGTATAATGGACGATTTAAAAAATACGTGGGCAGGAGAGGATACCGCCTTATTTATTATTGGTGTGAACTTTGCAGAAAAGAAAACCGCAGGCTTGATAAAGCTTGTGAACATTGCAATACGATTCCTGATCAAAGTGTTATTTTCTTTGATCTTTATCATAAGAATACCAGTAAAAGAATATAAACGGCCAGAAATATAACGGATAAAGGGTCAGGGTTTGATAAGCAAAGGACAAGCAAAAACAAAAATAGCCACCAGATGCATCTATGATCCAGACGTTACCAGACCTCCTGCTCTCCGGTACTCCGGTATTTTTCATACCAGCAAATAGAAGAGGTTAAAATGAAAATAAATAAAGTCGATCATATCTGCATTGCG
>JBARSG010000010.1:0-2437 GCA_049644625.1 Desulfobacterales bacterium
GATTTATCCCGGCGATCCTTTTCTTCAAAACGACCTGGGACTTACTTACATGGCCATGAAACAGATGGATCTTGCCGTCAAACACTTCAAAAAAGCCATTGAAATTAAACCCGATTACGCTCCAGCCATAAATAATTTAGGAACCGCATATCTCAACAAAAAGGAATGGGATACTGCCATTAGGTATTTTAAAGAGGTTACCGAAAACCTTCTGTATGCGACGCCTCATTTTCCGCTTTCCAATATGGGATGGGCCTACTACAACAAAAAAGAGTATGCACTTGCCGAAAAGTTTTATCTCAAAGCCCTTGAAATCGATCCCAAGTTTATCAATGCGCTGGCCGGTCTCGGCAAGACCTATACCGCCATGGGCAGAAGTTCAGAGGCCGTTGCCACACTTGAAAAAGCAGTTAAAGATTATCCGCGTTTGGGGCAATTATATTTGGATTTGGCCCGGGCCTACGCCTTATCGGGCAAATATAAAAAGGCTCTGGACGCTTATGAAAAAGCCGTCGAATTTGCTCCGGGCAGCGCCCTTGCCCGGGAAGCGGAAACAGAGGCTCAAAAAATAAGAAAATTTCGATAAGGAAAAATTTTACGGATCAGTTTTTATATTGCGTTGTTCAAGCTGAACGATCTGGGGAGTAATAAATATCAGCAACTCGTCCAGTTGGTGTTCTTTGGATTCTGTTTTAAAGAGCCACCCGAGGACCGGTATTTTCATGAGCCCCGGGACCCCGCTCTGACCGGTGTCTTTTCTTGATTTCCGGATACCGCCGATGATCACCGTATCACCGTCATTTACCAAAAGTTCGGTGTTGGCTTCCTTGGTGGTAAATGATGGCTCACCTTCAATTATAGCACCGACTTCATTATTTTTTACTTTAATTTCCATTGAAACACGGTCGTCAGGGGTCACATGCGGTGTAACCTCCAGCTCAAGGGCGATGTCTTTCCACTCTGTTATTGTATTCCCATCAGCATCCAGCTTTTTATACGGGTAGGCTGTGCCCTGTTTGATCATCGCCATCTTATTGTCCAGTGTTAAAACTTTAGGGGAAGAGATTATCTTAACCTGTCCTTCACTTTCGGCTGCCGCTATGGTGGCGTTCAACGTCCAAGGCGTGCCGGTCAGCTTGCTGAAATTAATTCCCAGACTTCCAAGGCTGGATGTCGGCGGATTGGCTGCTGTAAAGGAAAAATCTCGAGTATATTTATTGCCGACCGGCCCCATGGTTCCGGACAGAGAAACGCCAAGCTCCCTTGAAAAATTATTGCTGGCTTCCACAATTCTGGCTTCAATGAGAACCTGTGGGGTTACCCTGTCGAGTTTTTGAACGATTTCCTTGGCTCGTTTAATGGATCGCGCCACATCCGACATGACAATCATGTTGTTGGTTTGATCAACGGTGATTCCGGCTTCGGAACGATTTGGATTGAATTTGCTATTTCCCTCTGATTCTCCTGTTGATGTAAGATGTTTAGCGATTTCTGCGGCATCCACATAGCTGACACGCATAAATGCAGTAATCAGCTCTTCCTGATTTTCGGCTTCTCGCTGTGCCGCTAACTTTTCTTTTTTTTCTTTTTCTTCCTTTGCCAGAGTATTCAGCGTGGCAACCCGTATTATGCCTTCTTCATATACCAAACCAAGCTTGTTCATCTTTAGAACCAGAGTAAGAACCTGGTCCCACGGTATGGGTTTTTCAAGGCTCAGCGTAACTTCTCCGCTTACATCCTTGTCGATGGCAAAGTTTTCCCCGCTTATCTCCCGTATAATGCGAAATACGTTTTTAATATTGGTTCTATAAAAATCGACCGCGATTTTTTCCCCAACATATTTCTTTTTAGTTTCGGTCCGATAAAAATCCAGAGATTGCCTGATACCGGTGTATGTATCCATAGTTTTTTGGCGCTCAATATCATAGGCAGCACCCAAAGCGGCTTCTTCTGCTACGGACCGGGTTGATTCAAAACCGCGGGGTTTTGGGTATGTTGCTTGAGGATCTCCAAATTTTGCTCCTGTATCCGAAGACGGCTGGGCCATAACCTTTTTCCATAACGGAAGTTTGGCTTTATCAAGAGGTCTGGGAGATATTGAAGAAGCTTCGAAATGGAGCAACAGAAGATCATCGGTCTGTTCCACAAAATAGGGTACGGATTCTCGCAGTTCGATGGTAACCTGAGAGGTATCTTTCATGACCGGTGTCTGAACCGGTGTTATACGGTCAACAGCGCTTTGAAACCGTGTGGTAATTAATGGGCGCTGGCGATATTCCGGAAGCCTTGTGTTATAAAGATCGATCTGCAGCTTTTTATCATGGATCTTTTTTAATTGGTATTGGACCGGCGTTGTGGTTCCGATAATAATTGTGGATTTGCCGCCTTCTTCATCTGAGAAATCTATCCGGTTAATCCAGGCAGGGGTGTGTTTTTT
>JBARSG010000011.1:0-3722 GCA_049644625.1 Desulfobacterales bacterium
ATTTCTGCCAATGATCTTTTCCCTCACCTTCAAGACGTCTCAAGGTTTCATCATATTCAGGAAACCCAACCACAGCCTGCAACTCGGTAAAAACAAGTATCCGTCTTGGGATGTGAAAGCCGTGGAGAGAGGCGTTAATGGCGCCTTTACAAAAGAATTTATTATTGTTATGAGTGGCATTCTAATTATACCATTGGATAACAGCTTTGTTTTTAAAATTATCGGAGAATGTTCTGATGTTCAGAAATTAATCTATGAAAAATTAGGGTAAAAGAACAGACAGTTAAGAGCAGGAGTAAATTGCTCAGGGGGAAAAATTGAAAGTCGGAATCGGATATGCTAACAGAAAAGACTCTCTGCTATTAGGTAATACCGTAGCTGAAAATGCAATAAGAAACGGCAGGATTGACAGGCCTTCTCTCGTGATAGCCTTTTGCAATGGACAAGTTGATCATGAAGAATATTTTCGAGGTCTGCAAACTGTTATAGGAGATAAGGCGCCTATTATAGGCGGATCAGCCATAGGAATTATTACTAATGATTGGCTCTCATATGAAGGTTATCCTGCCGGTGCTGCTATAATAGAATCTGAAACACTATGGCACAAAGAGGCAGCAGCAGGTGATTTGGATAAAGATGAGAGACAGGCAGGACAAAAATTAGCAAAAAAATTATCAAACAGCCTAAACGGCAAACTTTTACTGGTATTTTACGATTCAATAAAAAAAGCTCCAACTGCAACTGACCCGCCGGTTATCAATGCATCGCCATCTTTAATTAGAGGAATTGAAGATAAACTTAAACCAAATGTGCCTATTATAGGAGGAGGGGTAATCGGAGATTATTCATTTAGCCATACAAAACAATTCTGCGGAACGTATGTTGGCGATCAAAGTGTTGTCGGATCTTTATTGGGGGGAAATTTTCAGCCGTATTTTCGAATTATGCATGGCTGTACGCCGAAGGACGGGATCTATCATACCATCACTAAAAGTAACGGAGCGGTAATTAATGAAGTGGACGGCAGACCTATCGTTCATTTGATTGATGAGCAATACGGCACTAAGGATTGGCGTGGTCAGAAGCCTGTCAAAAGGCTGACCATCGGTGTCAATCACGGCGAAAAATTTGGAGACTTTAATGAAGAATATTTTGTAAATCGGCTGATTACAGGGGCGCTACCTAATGGAGCAGGTATTGTTATTTTTGAACCGGATTTATATACAGGTACAGAATTTCTGTTTATGTTGAGGAACAATAAAACAATGATAGAATCTGCAAGAAGAAATTCGGCGGAATTGATGGAAGAAATAGTTGAAAATGGGGAAAAACCTGTTTTTGGGTTGTATATCGATTGTGCCGGAAGAACAGCCAAAGCTTCAGATTCATTAATCGAGGAAGCATCTGAGATCCAAAAAGTGTTTAATCGATATGACACGCCGTTGTTTGGGTTTTATTCCGGTGTAGAGGTTGCTCCTCTTCTGGGTAAAAGCAGAGGACTAGACTGGACAGGGGTCTTACTTGTTTTTGCTCAAGGACAGATAACGACATGAAAGATTTTAAAATAGTTGAATTGGAACAAAACCTGGAAGAAGCAAAAAAACAGGTTGAACATTATAAAAAAATCGCAGAGCAAACCGGCAACCTTTGTCTCAGAGAGACGGAAGAATTATCAAAACTTATTTCTTTGCATAAACAAGCCAAGGAGGCCCTACAAGAGAATGAGGAGAAATTACGGAATATAATTGAACATAGTAATGAAATATTTTATGTCCATGATACGGATCATAATTTGTTATACGTTAGCCCGAAATCAAAAGAGATCCTTGGATATACTCCGGAAGAAATGATGAAAAAGTGGGCAGAATTAATAACTGACAACCCCATAAACCAAAAAGGAATTGAAATTATAGCGAAAGCTATAAAAACAGGAGAAAGGCAAGAACCTTACATTCTCGAATTACGGAGAAAAGACAATGCCCTTAAATTGATAGAAATTGATGAATCTCCTATTAAAAACACAGAAGACAGGGTTGTGAGAATTGTCGGTGCAGCAAGAGATGTTACCAAACAAGAACAGGCAAAAAAGGAGAAAGAAAAACTTGAGGCACAGCTCCGGCATGCTCATAAAATGGAAGCCATAGGAACGTTAGCCGGTGGTATTGCACATGATTTTAACAACATCCTTGGCGTTATTTTGGGAAATGCGGAACTTGCCATGGACGATGTTCCAGAATGGAATCCGGCTTATTTTAATCTCCAAGAAATTCGAAAGGCCAGTCTTCGTGCTAAAGATGTTGTAAGGCAGCTCCTTAGCTTCAGTCGTCGAACAGATCTGGAAAGAAAACCCATAAGACTAATCCCGGTTATCAAAGACTCCATCAAGTTTTTACGAGCAACCATTCTAAAAAATATTGATGTTCGTCAAAACATTGAGGACGCATATGATACCATTATCGCCGATTCAACCCAAATCCATCAAGTCATGATCAATTTATGCACCAATGCGTCTCACGCGATGGAGAAAATAGAAGGAATTCTGAATATCGGAATACAACCTGTTGTTGTAGATGAAGATTCACATTCAATTGCTCGTGACTTAAATCCGGGTGACTATCTCAAAGTAACGGTTAGTGATAATGGTCAAGGGATTGCTCCTGACGTCATTGGCAGAATTTTTGATCCCTATTTTACGACCAAGGAAATTGGGAAGGGTACGGGTATGGGTTTATCGGTGGTACACGGTATAGTTAAAAGCCATGACGGTGTGATTTCAGTCGAGAGTGAGCTTGGTAAGGGGACCTCCTGTAGCGTATTTTTTCCGGTTGTCGAGAAACAAGCGGTTACAAACAGAAACGAAGGATGATGAAGAACTGATCGTATTAGTTGGACCTTATAGACTTGAGCGTTTGAGATGTCAGATTGAAGCCAAAACAGATCCCGTTGAGGCCCTGGAGTCAGATCAAAAAAAATCAAAGCCTTCTAATGGCTTGGGAGCGAGAAGGGATCATTAAATATCAGATAAAAGCTCGTCGAATTGTACGCCGATTCCATTTGAATCTACCCTGACAATTTTTCCAGTGATTTTGATAGGGCCATCAGCACCCGGGAGAGAAAAAGTCATTGAAAGATCTTGTCCAACGAAGAAAGGAAATTGAGTTTCAATAAATAGTCCGCTAACGCTTAGATTTTGAATAAAATCCGTAAAAAAGCGTGTATTGGCTGAACATTCTGTCCAGATGAACGTGTGTTTTCTAGGATATTTTCTCTTCTCATCGAACTTAGATTGCTGCCAATTTTCCAAACTTTTCAGGAGCTTTTGCATTTGTGCTTCTGATAAAGTAGAAATGATTGCCAATATTTTACTGTATACTTCTTCTCTACTAATTTTGTTATCATTATTTGTCATCAGCTTTGTTTTCGTACTTTTTGAGAAGGTCTTGTATAGCTTCTTCAAGAAGGTCGTTAAGGGGTTTCTCCAAATCAATCGCAAGTTTTTTAATTTCTTTTTGGAGATGGTTTTCAATTCTGGTTGATAAAGGTTTTCGAGTCATGAATTACCATTACTATAGTTTTTTATTGAAATCAATCAAAAAAGACATGGAATAAAACTGATATAATGATGTCGAGATATAAAGTATATAATTTAATTAATCCCAAAACCACAGTGAAATAAAAACCAAATTAAATTTTTATTTTTAACAAGATCAACAATGCCATAT
>JBARSG010000012.1:0-3828 GCA_049644625.1 Desulfobacterales bacterium
CAATTTTTCAAGGCCAAGGGCTGCTATACGCACTATTAACCTTTATCATGTTTTTTACAAATAATCGGATCCTTTCATTGGTTTCAAGGAACTTTATTACAGTTCGAAACATTCCGGAATCTTCTGCTCGGCAATAAATTACCTTACCTTTAATATAGATTATTTCATCTTCTCTGCAGATTACCATTAGCGAAATTTCTTCCGATTTTATCAGGTTGTGAGTTTCAATAAGGATACCACTTGAGGTTACATCTATTCCCTTTCCTATCCCTTGACTTATTTCGTTGCCGTTACTATCTAAGCAAACATAAGATATGAGGTTGCTCGTTTTGAATCTCGGATATTGTCTTCTATCTGTTATCATCAAAAATATTCCTTCCTATTATGAGGTTGTCCTAACTTAATTACGAAAGGGATTATTTCAGGATATAGCTTATCTTGGAATTATTTTTGGGTTAAATAAACCGGGGTTTTCCCCGTATTACAAATTGAGATCTGTTTTCTCTGTTTCCGTATAGTTCACCCTTATTGCCTCAATATTTCAAACATACACCAGTTGTGACCTAAGTCATAAACTGCAGCTTCCGTGCCTGAACCTTCAACCGATCTCAGTTAAATTTTATTGCAGATTTCGGATGTAAATCGGAATATTGCTGACCCTGTCCGTTAAAAATATCTTTATTATTCTGATCTTCTTGGTTTTTGTCTTCTATCAAGTCTGCTTCTTCGATCATTACCAGATCTGCACTCAGGAATATGCTTGTCATATGAGAATTGACGCCGATCTAATCCTAAGCGCTTACCTCCATTATCTCTGATAAATGATGCCATAACGTCGTTCTCATCTAAATTTATAGACCCTAAAGTTCTAATAATCTTTCGTTTTGTCTCCATTCCGCATGGCAGGCCTTGTTCTATCCGTGTAATGGTCTTGGGTGATAGATCGGTCTTTCTTGCAAGCTCGACCTTGCTGATCATAAGGGACTCTCTAATTTCTTTTAGGGAGTTTTTGCTCATTTCCTTAACCCTGGGACGGTTTGGCTTTATCTTGTATTGTCAACTGATCATCTATGTAATGAAGAGGAGTTTGCCATCTGCGCTTTTGAGCCCGCCTTCCTCGTCCGAGTGCTCGCGATGGCGGCAGGCAAAGCGGGTGGTGAGCACATGGTTTTTTTGTGAAATCTTTGTGCTCGAGCTACATATGTAAAAAAAAGGGGTAAAAATAATATGCACTCACCTACCCGCATAACAAAGCCCGGACCTTCAGCTTAGCTTAAGGTTTAATGGGGTAATTAAGGTTCTGATTTCCAAGTGCAACTTTTCATTAAATAATCAAAAAGTAAATGGCCAATAACTATAAGCTTAATATAAGGCTAAAACTTATATTAGGCGAGGGACAAAAGAAATGACCTTAGGTTTGTTTTTGTATTTCGGAGGCCAAGTTTCTTTCTAAGATTGTTGCGGTGAAAATTAATAGCACCTGTGGAGGAATTCAACAATTCAGCTATTTCTTTTGTTGTCTTGCCATCCTTAACAAACCCGGCAACTTGAATTTCATTAGGGGTGAGATCAGAATATTTTGAGGACAACTGGTGTAGAAATGGGGTAATAATGTCTTCAAGATTCGATTTAATAATATTTAGATATACCATCTGCCGATCGCTTAGTCGACTGTTATTCAGTTTTTCAACATAAGGAAAAACAAGCTCCTTCACATTGGCAACGACTTTATTTTCCAAGTCTTTTTTATCTTCGTCCCTGTGTTTTAGAAGGACTTTCAATGCAGCATTGACTTCCTCAAGCTCGTGAGTTTTATTCTCTAATTCTTTACCTCTTTCTATCAGGGCTAATTCTGCCTGCTTGTGCTCGGTGGTGTCACAGGAAATTTCTAACACTGCTGTGGGTTTTCCCTCTTTATCTTTTAACGCAACATTAGCGGTACAATGGAAAAATATCTTTTTCCCGCCTTTATCGATTACCTGGGTATCATGCTCATGAACCTTTCCATCCTGAAATGCCTTAAGCGTTATGCAGGGATATGGTTCACAGGGCTCTTTTCTTTGATGGTATACTTCATAGCATTTTTTGCCAATAATATCATTACCAAACACCTCTTTTGCGATTTTATTGGCCCAGATAATATTTAAGTCTTTATCCATCATGCTCATATGATCACTAATAGACTGCAACATGGCATTGAATTTTCCTTCACTCTCCCGCAGTGCCTCCTCGGCCTGTTTGCGACCGGTAATGTCGCGCAAAACAGATCTGCTATGTAGGATATTACCTTCATCGTCAAAAACAGCCGTAACATTTAAAGAGACATCTATTACGCTTCCATCTTTTCGTTGTAATTTCAATTCCTCTCCTTTTATTACCCCGGCCTTTACAAACACAGGGAATACATTTGCTTTTGCATACTCAGCACTATCGGGAGTGTATATATCGAAAATTGGTCTGCCAATGATTTCTTCTTTTGTATAGCCTGATGCATCAACTAATGTTTGGTTACAATCGAGAATAGTCGCTGTTTTCGCGTCAACTGAAACAAACATATCAGGAGCATTATCGTAAAGGTCTTGATATTTTTCCTCGCTCTTCCGCAGCACCTCCTCGGCTTGTTTAAGATCTGTGATGTCAGTTGCAATGGAGAGCAAGCTTTCTTTTCCGGCAATCGCGACTATTTCTCCAAAATATAGACAATACAATATATCGCCGTTCTTCTTGCGCAAAGCAAGCTCCATTCCCTCGATGCACCCATTTTCTATTATCGCCTTTTTCAGTTCATCACGATCTTTTTGAGATATTAAACCCAAATCGACCGATGTGGTACCAATAGACTCTTCTCTAGTGTATCCTGTAACATGCAAAAAGTTTTCGTTCACCTCTATGTATTTACCGTCTTCTATTGAGGTTATTGTCATTAGTGTTGGGCTGAGGTTGAACGCTTTGGAGAACTTTTCTTCCGATTTTTTCAGTAATTTCTCCGCTCGCTTGAGTTCAGTAACTTCCTTTTCTAATTCCTTAACTCTTTGCTTTAATTCTTCATATGTCGGTTTATCAGCCATTAGAACATCCTCCAAATACTACAAAACAAAAAAGGCCCATACTATGGTATCGCTTAACACCTTGTATGAGCCTTTACATCACATAAGACCTTATTTCAGAAACTTATTATTGTTTAAGCGGATTTGGCTGCCTCAGTAAAATGCGCATATACCATGCCTGAGTCTTCACCTTGCGAAATTTGAAGATTTATAACCGAAATCAATTCTGACATATCTTACCATGACATGTTATCCATCAAACTGATAGATACCAAACTCGAACTGTCAATATCAAGTCGAGATCGTTTTTTCAGATAACCATTCCGTATCTCGGTTCTGGTGTCTGCTGTGATCTATTGAGAGTATACCATAAAAATCGTGCTTTTCAAAACCTGACATTGCCAGTATCGACACTAATTGCAAAAATAATATAAATACAGATATCATACTTTGCTGGTGTCAGGTCAAGTAAATCCTGTTTTTACCATTTATCAAATCATCTTTGTTCATTTATAAATTTGAAGCATTAAGATTCTGGTTGGTCGAGTATTTGCCTAACAACCTTTTTCATATTAATAAAATGAGTTCCTTTCCAATAAATTTTATCGCAGGACTGGCATTGAACATATTCATCGCAGAACTCTTTTGTCTTTGGAGGAATTCTATCTAAGATTTTTTCCTTTAGTACGATATTTAATAGAGTGTTACAGCGAAGACATCTTGAAAAAGGCTTTATGTTATCTTTAATATCCAGGTAATCTATGATTCGTCTTATCTGTTC
>JBARSG010000013.1:0-1569 GCA_049644625.1 Desulfobacterales bacterium
CCAGGCAGTTCAACAGGAACTGGCAGCTGAGGATTTTGCAGATTATTTTTAAACATAAGACATAACAAGGTGGCAAAGTCTATACTATTTTTTGTTTTTTTGAGGCTTTATTCCGGAATTGTCAAATATTGTGGATTACTTTTGATTTTTCGTGATTTTACCGCAGTATTTTCTTATAATATTATTTTCAGATAGATCAGAGGGACAAATTTGAATAAAAAGGGCATCCATTTGCCAGAAACCCAAAAAGGAAACTCCTATCCTTTATCCTTAAACCTCCAGAGTAATTGCCGTGTGGTGTATTATGAATTAACCAAATTAAACGGAGCAAAGAGCAATTCGTATACACAGTTCATTGAGGTATGTTGTATACTTTCCTAAGGATTCGCCGTCAGGTTATTATTTCTTTTGTTTCTTCTCAATTATTCTGAATGCAGGGAAGATAATTCCGAAAATGATGGAAAATCTAAAAGATGCTTCCCAATCAACAGACCCTGCACCGTGTGCTAGGAGACTATAGACATAACTCACTATCGAGCTTACAACAAATACCAGTACGAAAATGATTGCAAAATCACGAAGAAAACTCATTATTTTCATAATATTCCTCCAGGATTAATTTGGTAACTTCATGTTATCTTGGTCAGGTTCGACTCGCTTAAAAAATTACGGTAATTGCAGCTCAGTAGTTGCCCATAAATTACTTACCGACAATTCAACGGCTTTTTTCAGATCCTCAGTAGCCATATTGGTTTGGCCAAGCCCTTTATAACCCAATCCTCTCAAAGTATAAGCCTGTGATATTCTGGTATTTTCTGCCTCGCGTTCTCCGAAAATGGCAAAAAAATCAACATCGGTATCTGAGCTCTGGTTAATTTGACTTTCTCCATCAGCAACCAGAGAGTTAAAAATTTCTTTTGCTTTTGCCTTATCGCCTAATTTAAGATAACTCAGTCCCTGGTAATAGCCCATATAACCTGCGTTTCTGGAAGTTTCACCTGCTGCCGATAATTCATAAAATGTTTTTGCTTTATTTTTATCAAGAAGTGCCTCATAAGCTAAGACCTATATAATAATTAACCTGTATCTCCCTGTTCCCGAACCTGGCACCGCCAGCTTCTTCGTCTGGTACCTGAGCCAACAGGAAGTGTTCAAGAGCCTCCTGGTATTTTTTATCTGTTAAATATTTAATGCCCAAGGACAATTGAGCATCAATAATTACCTCCAATACCCTTGAACTTCCCTCACGGTAACTGAAGCTTTGACCTTCCAGGTATTCCACAGATTTTTCAGGCTTCCCTGCAAGGGTAAGAACAGTAATTTGACGTACGAAGGCATCATCCCGTTTTTTTACAATTTCATTGCTCCCCTCAAATAACTCCAGCCTTTTCTCCACTGCTGTATTGTTCATCTCATACAAGACGTCTAATTCACTATAATAAATCGCTTCCTTTTTGTCGAGGGACATTGCTTTTTCATAGTAAGGCCTTTTTTGTGGGAAAGTCAGGGGAGCGGGGCCTCATCCACTAAATACTTGATGGGGGATGTCAATTGGTTATGGTGGAAAAG
>JBARSG010000014.1:0-4567 GCA_049644625.1 Desulfobacterales bacterium
TTTTTCATAAAAAAGTTTGGGGATCGTCAGATCTTTTGTAATTTCAATGCCGTTTTTGCTTTTATTTTGAACGGTTTTATCTCCTTGTTGCATACAGGTCCTCTTCACCAAGGTATGCCTTGATCACTTCGGGATTATTCTGTACTTCCACAGGTTTGCCGTCAATGATCATGTTGCCAAAATTGAGAACAAAGACATGATCGGAAAGATCCATGACCACGCCCATGTCATGCTCCACCAGGAGACATGTGACCTTCCATTTTTCATCTTCATTAATGTCTATAATAAAGCGGGCCATGTCTTCAACTTCTTCAAGATTAAGTCCGGCCAGTGGTTCATCAAGAATTAAAAGCTCGGGTTCCAGGGCCAGCGCACGACCCAGTTCTACCCGCTTTTGAAGGCCGTACGGCAACATTCCGACCGGCTTATTCCGAATATGTTGGATCTCTAAAAGATCTATTATTTTTTCTTCGATAAATGTCCGGTGTTCAATCTCCTCCCGCGCAGTTCTACCAATATATACCGATCCACCGGCGATGCCCGATTTAGAATGAATGTGACGGCCCAGACGGATGTTATCCAATACCGTCATTCCGCCGAACACTTCGACTTTCTGAAAAGTTCTGGCCATACCCAGTTTTGCCCGTTTATACGGTTTTAATTTATTGATCTTTTTTCCTTTGTAGTAGATGTTACCTTTTTGAGGCATGTAAAGACCGTTAATAATATTCATCATCACAGTCTTTCCGGCTCCGTTGGGCCCGATTACAGAATGTATTTCTCCTTGTCTGATTTTCAGGCTGACGCCGGCCAAAGCAAGAACCTTTCCGAAACTCATATGAACGTCTTCTATCTCCAGCAGAACGTCCTGTTCTTTGATTGCATTTGATACTGCCAATATTGTTAACCTTCCTTTATAAAAAAAGAGCCAAGGATCTGCGCTCTGAGAATTATCTATTTATTTTGAAGAGATAGTATTATAAAATAATTATTTTTTCTACGGCTTTTACAATTTCATCCGGCTCATCCATAATTTGCAAAATTTCTAAATCTTCCGGAGATATCCGTTTTTCGGCAAGCAATCTATCCTTGATCCAGTCAATAAGCCCTGTCCAGTAATCGGAGCCAACCAGAATTAATGGAAACGGCTTTATGCGGTGTGTTTGAATCAGTGTGACCGCTTCAAACAGCTCATCCAGCGTGCCAAAACCGCCGGGCATGATAATATAGGCTGCGGCATATTTAATGAACATGACTTTACGAATAAAAAAATATTTAAAATCGAGTCTAACATTCGCGAAAGGATTCGGTTTCTGCTCAAACGGCAGGATAATATTCAGGCCGATGGAAGTTCCTCCCGCCTCTGCCGCGCCTTTGTTTGCCGCTTCCATCACACCGCCGCCGCCGCCGGTGATAACAGAAAAATTGTTTTTTACAAAAAGAGCGGCCAGCGCTTCGGTTTTTCTGTAAATTGGATCATTCGGCTGAACTCTGGCTGACCCGAAGATCGACACAGAAGGTCCTATATCATGGAGCGTTTCTATCCCTTCAACGAATTCGCCCATGATTCTGAAAAGACGCCACGCTTCACCTATTTTAAAGTCGTCAACAAGAAATTGTTTATCCATATAAAACCACAGGGTCCAATTTTATCGGCATACAGCCGACTATTTAAACGCCTCATGTCCCGCCGTTAAATCCGATGGTAACATTATTCTGGCCCACAATCACCGGAACCTTTCGCATACCGTCAGAATATTCCAGCATGTCTTTCAGTTTATCGTCATCTTGTCGAACGTCGTAGTACTCAACCTTTTTCCCTTGTTTGGTATAAGCTTCACGAGCCGCTTTAGTATAAGGTCACGTATCTTTGCCATAAATCAATATGTTATCAGCCATTGTTCCTACCTCTTTGAGTTAAAATTTATGAGAGGATAAGATATAAATTAATTTCATGCAAATTCGGGATATTGCATGTAATAGTCGAAAAAGCCCTAACAGCTATTTGGTGTTTTGTCAATGATTACAGATTGACAAAAATCATGGGGATTGGTAGAAATTTTTATGGTTAAAAACAATTCGGCTATTGTACTTTCAAAAAATGTTACCATTACAAACCCTCTTGGCCTTCATGCAAGGTCGGCGGCCAAAATAGCAAAACTTGTTAAAAAAGCAAGATCAAAAGTGTGGATCATTAAAGGCAAAGACAAGGCCGATGCTTCCAGAATTATAGATATTCTTAGCCTGGCCGGTATAAAAGATTTAAAATTAACGTTATTAATTGACGATCCATCGGATATTGGAATTTTAAATGATCTTGCACAGCTGATTGAAAACGGCTTTGGAGAATAATCAGGAATGTTAAATACAGACGAAATAGAATTGCAACTCCGCGGCATTACTGCATCTCCGGGTATTTGCATCGGCAAGGCGTACCTGGTCGGCAAGGAAGGCGTTGATGTTGTTGATAAATACTTTATCAGTGAAGATAATTTGCAAAACGAGATCAAACGATTCAAGGCCGCGGTAAAAAATGCTAAAGATAACCTCAGTGAAATCATTGAGACAACACCTGAAGAGTTGCACGAGCACGCCCACATTCTTGAAACTCACAAGGTACTGTTCAAAGACAAGATGCTCTACGGCAAAACCATCGAAACCATCGAAAAAGAACGGGTTAACGCTGAATGGGCCCTTAAAAAAGTGGTATCCAACGTCAAGGCAATGTTTAGAAATATGACAGATCCTTATCTGCAGGGACGGGTGGATGACATTATACATGTGTCCAGCAGTATCATGCAATATCTGGTTGGTGCAAAAGTCGTGGATATTGCTGCTATTGACAAACGGGTAATACTTGTTGCCGCCGACCTTTCCCCTGCAGAAACCAGCCAAATACAACTCGAAAAAATCAAGGGATTTGTCACCGATCACGGCGGCAAGACTTCACATACCGGCATCATCGCCCGAAGTCTTGAAATTCCTGCTGTTTTGGGTCTTGATAATGCAACCCGTATCATAAAAAACGATGACATTATTATTGTGGACGGTACCGCCGGTATCGTCATCGTTAATCCGACGGAACAAACTCTGATTCAGTTCGAAGAACGAAAAGCCGGATACGAAGCATACAAAGCGGGTATTACCCGGGAAAGCTACATTCCGGCTGAAACACTAGATGGTATCCGTCTGCAGGTTTTGGGTAATATAGAACTCCCCGAAGAGGTGGTATCTGTTATTGAATACGGCGGAGATGGGATAGGCCTTTACCGGACTGAGTTTCAATATCTAAGCAGGCCTGATTTTCCCGATGAACATGAGCTTTTTGATAACTATAAAGACGTCTTTGAAGTAATGGCGCCCAAACCGGTAACCATTCGAACTCTGGATATCAGCGGTGATAAAGCGGTTTCCTATGCTTCCAATTCTGCTGAAAAAAATCCTGCGCTAGGACTTCGCGGTATAAGATACTGTTTAAAAAGACAGGATGTTTTCAAGACCCAGCTGCGGGCGATATTAAGAGCCTCTGTATTCGGCAACGTCAGAATTATGTTCCCCATGATATCCTGCTATGACGAAGTCCTTCATGCAAAAAGGATTTTACGCGAAGCCGCCGATTCTCTGAAAAAAGAGGGTTTAGATTTCAACGAAAATATTAAGATCGGAATCATGATAGAGACCCCTTCCGCTGTAATCTTGGCGGATGTGATGGCCAGGGATGTCGATTTCTTCAGTATCGGAACCAACGATCTTGTTCAGTATTCGCTGGCAGTGGACAGAGTCAATAAAAAGGTTGCGCATCTTTATCAACCGCTTAATCCTGCCATTATCTGGATGATTAAACATGTTGCCGATGTTGCCAAAGACAAGGGTGTGGATCTCTTCATGTGCGGTGAGATGGCGAGTGATCCTGTCAATATACCCATACTTTTAGGTCTGGGCATAGAAAAATTGAGTATAAATCCTCAATCAATACCGGTAATTAAAAATATAATAAAATCGCTTGATGCTAAAAACACCAGGTTGTTTATCAAAAAGGTTCTGAAGGAGACGACTGACACCGGGGTCACGGAACTGGTGCTGAGTACTTACGGAAACATTCTATTTGAAACCGGATATACCGGAATATAATCTTTCCGTTCAAGGTTCAAAGGTTCAGGGTTCAAGGTTCAAGGTTCCATTCTAGTACCCGGACTGCATTTGGGATGCGTATTTACGAGAAAAGCGTCAGTTTCGTCAGGCCTAATCCAAAATTTGAAGCCAAATTGGCAATTACTTGGGAAAATGAACATTTGTAACGAGGACTTCAGATCTTCAATGCCTTCTTTGTCCTTAACCCTGAACCTTTGAACCCTGAACCCGTGAACGGTTGCATATATCCTTTGTGTCTTTGTGCCTTTGTGGCAAATATTTTTGGTTCCGGCTCGTCCGGGTTAGGTAAAAACAGAATTTGAGCACAAACCATATAAAAATTGTGGCTGAAAACAGAAAAGCCAGACACAGCTATTTTATCGAAGATACATACGAGGCCGGAATGGTCCTTTTGGGAACCGAAGTTAAATCGCTT
>JBARSG010000015.1:0-11562 GCA_049644625.1 Desulfobacterales bacterium
CCCATACAAGGAGGCAAGGGCCTGACAGCTGTTAATACCCATATAATAATATTTATCGGGGGCGCGATCGCCGCCCGTACAGGTATTGTAAGAAAGCAAGGGTTCGGCCGTACCCGGATCCACGCCCATGATGGCGGCAATATTGGCCGCAGCTTCAGCGTCGGCAACGATACAGACACTGGGAGGCGCTTCACCGGCAACCACGGCAACGGCCGCGGCAGAGCATCCGGTATATCCACAACCCGCGCAGTTTGCGGCGGCCATAAATGCTTCTACCTCGGCAATTCGGGGGTCCTCATAGACATAAAAAACTTTTGAGGCAACACTCAGCATAAGTCCGCATGCTGCCCCCAGGCCCAACATAAACAAAAGAGCTGTTACCACAATGACCTCCTTATTTACATATTGATGATTGACTATTTAATATTGAAAATTTATGGAATTCTATTTTTTCTAATAGATGATCAGACAATAAAATCTTCAATCGACAATCATCAATCCTTACACCATTCCTTTAAAAGAAAAAAATGCAAGCGCAATTATTCCAGCCGTGACCAGTCCGATGGACGTATCCTGGAGCGGTTTTGGGACCCTGGCTAAAGTAATACGTTCACGGACACCTGCAAAAAGAATAAGTGCAACACCGAAACCCACGGCAAACCCAAACGATGCGACAAGTGACTTCATAAAGCCTAACTCTTCATCGATGTTTATTACACAAGCGCCCAGCACAGCACAGTTTGTCGTAATAAGTGGCAAGAAGATACCGAGTCCGGCATACAGGGCGGGAATGCTTTTTTTCAGAAACAACTCAACAAACTGAACAAGGGATGCAATGACCAGGATAAATGCGATGGTTCTGAGATATACCAGATCAAACGGTACCAAAAAAAGATGGTAGATCACCCATGTAATGGCTCCTGCCATAACCAGGACAAAGACTACTGCCATGGCCATACCCACAGCGGTTTCCATTTTCTTCGATGTTCCGAGAAAAGGACAGTTGCCCAAAAACTTGGCCAGCAGAATGTTGTTAACAAAAATGGTGCTGATAATTATAGAAAAATAGCCCAGTTCGCTCATTTATCTTCTCCTCTTTATTACTCAAACAGGTTCATGATGCAAAGCATCAGCCCGAGACAGACAAAAGCACCCGGCGCCTGGATCATGAATGTAAACGGCTGAAATGAAGGTCCGAATACCGATGCTCCGTAGAAAGTGCCGGTCCCCAGAACTTCCCGAATACCTCCAAGCGCAGCCAGGGAAAGGGTGAAGCCAATGCCGATACCCAGGCCGTCGGCAATTGAAAATAACAGACCTTTTTTGTATGCAAATGCTTCGGCGCGTCCCAGAACAATACAGTTAACAACAATCAGCGGTATAAACAGGCCCAATTTGAGAAACAGCGGATAGGCATAGGCCTGCATCACAAGTTCCACCACAATGACAAAGGTTGCAATAATGATGATAAAACAGGCGATTCTTACCTTTGGAGGAATGATGTTCCTCAATGCCGAAACCAGAATATTTGAGCATAACAGGACAAATGTCGTGGCAACTCCCATTCCGATTCCGTTTTCCATGGTTGTGGTGACACCCAGCACCGGGCATAGACCCAGCACAAGCCGAAACGGTGCTATTTCTGCCCATAGTCCTTTGGTAAATTCCTGAGTGATAGTCTTAGCCATCTTGATCTCCCTATTTATTAAATTCCTTTATTTTTTCAGCAATCTGGGGTTTTAGCTTTTGATACATATTTCCGGCATCGGTTGCGGCCGCGCAAACCGCCCGCGAAGTAATCGTGGCGCCGCTTATGGCATTTACCTGGCCGCCGTCATTAGTGACTTTAATGGGTTCAATTATGGAAAAGCCTTTAAATTGAGCCCCAAAATCGGGATCATCTTTTGCCATTGCTCCCAGACCGGGGGTTTCACTGTGGGTAGTAACCCCTACGTCGACAATCTTGTCGGTTTCTAAGTTGACACCCACCATCAGGCCTATCTCACCGGCGAATCCTTTTCCGAAACTTTCAAATGCAACCGTATTGGCTTTGCCGTCAAATTTGCCGACGAAAAAACTTCTTTCCATGTCCCCATCCGAAATTTTAAACCGGTCGGAAATAGGATCATTGGACGCGCCTTCAAGAATTTTCTTGATGGCGGGTCCTTTAACAAATTCAAGCTGCTGTTTTTCGATCTGAGCGGCCGTTCCATTTCGGAGACCGGCAAGCAAGCCGCCGGAGAAGGCAGCCAAAACGGTAAGGACGACAACCATTTTTATCAATTCACGCATGTTAAACAACCTTTCCAAGCGCTTTGGGCCTGATTTTGTCTACAAGTGGACTTATAAGATTCACTAGCAATATAGCAAATACCACGCCATCAACATAAGCGCCGATATTTCTTATGAGCACCGTCATTATCCCGGCGCCGGCGCCATAAATAAGCATGGGAATAAAGTTGACCGGTGAAGAAGAGTCTTCCGTGGCCAGAAAAAACGCTCCGATCAGTGTATAACCGGTTAAAAGATGAAAAACAGGTCCGGCATACTGGGCTGAATTGACTATGTTAAACAACAGAGCGGTGATAAATACACCGGCCAGGAATGATAGGGATATCTCCCATCTGATAACCCCTCTGATGATAAGATAGATTCCGCCGATGATAAGGCCCAGTCCAAAGGTTGCTCCGATGCCTCCTGACTGCTGGCCCATTAGAAGGTCGGCCGGACTGAAATCGGATATGGCAGATACACCCAAATGTTTAAGTGATGCAAGCGGATATGCCATGGCATAACCGAGGTCATAGTTGACCAGGGCTTCATTAAAATCAAAAAAATCTTTCCAGGACACCATCAGTATAGCCAGTCCAATAAGGACCGGGTTAAAAGGATTTCCACCGATCCCGCCGAATATCTGTTTGCCGATAACCACCGCAACAAAGGTGCCGGTTATAACAAGCCACCATGGAGATGTTGCCGGCAAAAGCATGCCAAACAGAATGCCGATAAAGGCTGCATTACCGTCTCCGATGCTGATCGTTCGCTTTGATATTTTATTAAACAGTAATTCCCAGACAATGGCAGAGGAAATAGAGAGTGAAACAACACCCACCGCAGGCATGCCATAGCTTATAAAACCAAACAGCACCGCGGGCAGCGCAGCAATGATCATATTATAACTCCGGGCGGTTACTGTGCTCCCGTCATGCCAGAAAGGGGCGTGTGACACTATGAATTTTTTCTGATTAAGCATTTGTTGCCTCCGCTGTATTGATCCGGCCAAGTTCATACTTCGCCAACTTTATATAATGCAAGATCGGCATTCTCGATACACAGACAAAGCTGCAAAGACCGCATTCAACGCAGGAATAAAGATCGTATTCTTCTGCGGCTTGTTCATATTGCCCGGCTTCCAGAAATCGGACCAGCATGTTAACCGGGATTTTTGCCGGACAGATGCGAATACATTCGCCACAGTTAATGCACGGATAGTCTGAAACCAGTGCCAGGTCTTTACCGTCCTGAATCATAACGGCATCGGTATCGGGTTGAATCGGGTGATGCTCTGAATAGATAGAAGAACCGGTCATGGGCCCGCCGAAGATAATACGATCTTTTTCGTTTACGGTAACATCGTAGGCGGAAAAAATTTCATGGACCGGTGTTCCGATCCGGGCCGATATCATTACCGAATTCCCGTCTTTTTTGATAAGGTTGAACTTTTTGAAAAGCGGTATGTGACCCTCTTCAAACGCCGTGCCGATGGAGGCCACCGCCTCGGCACTGACAAAGCATACGCCCATATCTTCACAGCTTTTTCCGGCAGGCACTGTTTTGCCCAGGACGTTTTGCATGATCATGCGCGGAAGTGTCGCAGGATATTCTGTATCCACAACGCTTACCTGGGCTCCACTTACGCCGGCATTCTGCATCAGATGCTCAGGTGCGGCCATGATAATGTTTTCAATTCCGGTGATTTGTTTTAAAATACCAACTCCCTTTTGGATTGCTTTTTCATCGGATATCAGGGCATGCTGATTGGCGGTAATTAATAAATCACTATCAACTCCGCAAATAACGATGGTATCTATGGATGGTGATGTGCTGCCATTGGAAAAGAGACTTGCCGGTGGGTTGCCGGGAATAAACGACAAATAAGCTTTGGCAATATCCATGGTGGGTTTCACGGACAGTGCTTTGAATTGTTCATCCATCTCTTCATCTTCAGCAACATCTATGGCAATGGCGGTATAAGAACGTCCGAATTCACCCAAAAAGGGCGATATGGAAGATATGGTTCCGGTAACACTGGAAATGACATAGTCATCACTGCCTTCATAAAGACAAAGCTTCTGACCGGTTTTAACCGAATCATCTTTTTTTAATAACACAGCGTTTTTTATGCCAAACGGTTCATAGGTCTCATTTAATAAAAGCGTAATATTTTTTGAAGTTGGAATTTTTTTGGGCTCCGGCAAGGTAACGTCCAGAGCTTCATATTCTATCCTGGGTTTTGCCAAACCGATAAAGGATCTTTTTATCATCGTTTAACCTATATTGTTTTTCGGTATAAAGGTGATAGGACACAAAAAAGCCATGGCCGGTAATGATACGGCTAACGGCTTATGAGACATGACACCAGCTGCATCTATTTTCTTCCGGGCCGGCTCCACTTTCCTGATGACATTCCTCGCACTGGGAATGGAAGGCATCAGTCTTTTTTATGATTTCTGTATCTTCGATTTCATCAGGCTCATGACATTCCGTACAGGATTCAGGGAATGTTTGACCTTCCGCCGGGACTTGGTGACAGTCACCGCAGGACCGAAGTGATGTTTCCTCATCCTCGGGATGATGATGACAGTCACTACAGGAAAGACCATACCCTGCTTCTGCAGTATGCGTTTTGTGGTCAAATAGAACCTTTCCTGCAACCCCCTTGTACATTATTCTTATGGGGTGATCCGGGGTTTTGGCAGGAAAGGCTGCATAGCTTATAGCACCCACTAAAAATAGAATAATAATGAGGCCGTAAGCAACTTGCAGTTCTTTTTTTGGAGTCATTTCATTAAAATCCTTTCAACGTCTTAAAGTAAAAAATGTGGGCGTAAAAAACCAAAGAAATTGCCTACCATAATGCAAAATAGCTTTCAAGTTCTTTTTTTATAGAAAGTAAAAAAATATGGTATTCTGAAAATAAATTATATAGCCTATTGAGGCGACTATGAAAATTTTTCACGGTCTGCTAATTTTCCGGATTTTGGTTTTTGATAATGTTTACAGTAAATGAGCTTATTTGGAACGATTTATACAGAACTGAACCGTTGTGGGGAGCGACGGCCACATGGAAAACCGTTAATCGGAATTTAGACTACCTTATCCGGCGTCATGGTCCTAATATGAACAGGGCCGTAGCTTTGGCCCGGGAGGTACAGGTTCGGCTGGAATCGATTTTTTCGCTTCTGGACGACCTGTGCGCGGTTACATGTCCCTGGTGTCCCGATCAATGCTGCCTGACGGCCAAGGTCTGGATCGATTTTAAGGATTTGCTCTTCCTTCATCTTAATGGTCATCAGATTCCCCCTGCCCAACTCCTGGCGGATTTTAAGGAGACCTGCAGTTACTTGAGTCCCAAAGGCTGTATATTGCCACGGTTTTCCAGGCCCTGGGTCTGCACCTGGTATTTGTGCCCCACCCAGAAGGCGAATTTTCGCCAAAAGCCCAACTCTGTGCAGGACAAGTTTAGCCGGGCCGTTCAGGCCATAAAGACCGGCAGGAAAGAAATGGAGTCTGAATTTATCCGGATTGTTTCATGAAGAAAGAAATGCGTCGGTTATCCGGCAGATACCTATGACAGGAAGTTACAGAAATGGCTGTAAACCGGAACGATATTCTTTCCATATCCAAATGATTTTATCCTATTTAGAGAAAATTTATTCCTGGATTTTTTAAATTGCTCATGTCATAAAAAAGTAGTTATAGTCTGGCAAATTTTATATTTTCACAATGTCTCTATCTTTAATTTCAGGGAGATAATAAACTGGGCGGTCGATATTTATTTAAAATAGATTTTTTTACGAAGCCGTCAATATTGAGGTGTTTATGAATAACCTTTTTTCTTTTCTCGATAAGTTGTCGGCAAAGCTCGGTATTCATGCGACGTATTTTCATATCCTGTTTAAGGCCCTGGCTGCGGTAGCGGGCGCATACCTTATTTGGTTTGTTCTAAAACGCGTCCTTGTCTCTTTTGAGAAAAAAACAAAAAAGGTCGAATTTATAAAAATTAATATTCAAATCTTCAGTGTTATCCGCAGGGCGCTTCTTTATGGTCTGGTGCTTGCGACAGGTACGTATCTCATCAGACTTTTTAATATCATTCTTTTGGAAAAAATCTTTCAAGCATTTATGATTATACTCCTGGCAACTCCGGCAAAAGACAGTCTGTTAATTGTACTGACCTATTTTGGGAAAAATATAGCAGACAAAACAAAAACCAAAGTGGATGATATTATTTTCGATTTTCTCAGTAAATTTTCAGGTGCTATTATTTATGCGACCGCCGCTATTCTTGCGTTAGATATTCTGGGAATCAATGTCATGCCCTTTATTGCCGGCGCGGGCGTGGCCGGTATTGCCATCGGCTTTGCGGCCAAGGATACCTTGTCCAACCTTATCGCCGGGGTGTTGCTCATTATCGATCGGCCATTTGAAATCGGCGACCGTATCGAAGTGTGGAGTGCTCCCGCAGGAAGTGCGACCTGGGGAGATGTTATCGATATCGGCCTGCGCGCTACCAAAATCAAAACGACCGACAATATTGTGATCATCATTCCCAACAATGAAATCATGAAACGGGATATCGTCAACTACACGATTATTTCGACAAATATCAGAGTCCGGATTAATATCGGGGTTTCATATGATGCGGATATTGAAAAAGCAAAGGAGTTAATCAACACTGTTGCAGCATCACTGGCCTGGGTTTCAAAAGAACCCCCGCCCAAAGTGGTTGTGAGAAATTTCGGAGAATCTTCGGTAGGTCTTCAGTTGCGGGTATGGATTGATGATGCACGGAAACGGATGGATACGATTTCCAGTGTAACCGACAAAGTCAAAGAGACCTTTGATAAACACGGAATTGAAATACCCTACCCGAAAAGGGACATTACCATAATAAATAAATCCCGAATAGAATCGGGGAGAATCCAATAACCCGCCTAATAAACTTCTTGATTTCAACACTTATTAAAGTTAATGTCAAAAATTTGGCTAGAATAAGGGATGTAAATTTGTAACCGTTCACGGGTTCAGGGTTCAGAGGTTCAGGAAATAATAGTTAATAAACAACGGTTAATAATTAATAATTGATTATTGATTGTTAGATTAGGGTTCAGAGGTTCAGAAATCGTCGGTTCACCTCACAAATTTGAACCGCAAACGTTAACATCAATTTTAATGATTATAGCATGATAACTTTATGAAAATGACAATACATGAGGTTGCCCAGTGCCTCAATCTTCATGTAAGTACCATAGAACGCTGGATACGCCAGGGAAGAATCCCCATACAAAAAACCGGCAACGGCTATCTAGTTAACGAATCTTCTCTGAAAAAATGGGCTAAAATGTATAGACTGCCGTTTTCAATGCCCGAAAAAGTTAAATCTCGGGAGTATGAAGAGAAACCCGAAAACCTCCTGTCCGCCATGAATCGTGGCGGTGTATTGCATGATCTTAAAGGGGATGACATGGAAACGGCTTTGAAGTCCGCCGTTGAACATATGCCTGTTTTATCCAAAACCTCGAAAAAAGAACTTTATCGACTCCTGCTTGAAAGAGAGCACCTCACATCAACCGGCATCGGCAAAGGGGTTGCCATTCCTCATCCCCGTGACCCGCTGTCGGATACTTTGAAAAGCCCGATAATAAGCACATGCTTTCTTGAAAAACCCATAGACTTTGGCGCAGTGGATGACCGGCCGGTGTTTGTTATGTTTATTCTTTTAAGCCAGTCTATTAAAATACATCTCCATCTTCTTTCTAGGTTTTCTTTTTGTGTTCGCGATAATTCATTTGTGGAATTTTTAAAAACATCCCCTGATGACGCATCGTTTTTTGCAAAAATAGCTGATTTCGAAAAACAACTCGATAGAGCAGATACTTAGGTATTGGCAATATGCGCATTTTTCAATCCTGGCGCTACCCTGCAAACTGGACCATTTTTCGTTTAGACGATCGTCTGCTGCTCATTTTGGCGGCCATTATTGTGGGCAGTTGTAGCGGTCTGGCATCTGTGGTTCTTAACCGCTTACTAATGGCCATGTTCAATTGGTTTCATCATTTACGCCATTACTGGTGGGTCTTTGTGCTGCCGGCGATAGGCGCTGCGCTCTCTTCCCTGTTTTTGGAAAAAATTGTTAAAGAAGGGGCCGGGCACGGTGTGCCGGAAGTCATTTACAGTGTATCGCGTTACGGCGGTCTGCTCAGGTTCCGCTCAAGCTTTTCCAGGCTCATATCCAGCGCTCTTACCATCGGTAGCGGAGGCTCGGCAGGTCCCGAAGCCCCGGTTGTTATCAGCGGTGCGGCGATCGGGTCCAATATCGCAAAATATTTTTCTTTAAATGACCGTCAGCGAGTAACACTTGTCGGTTGTGGAGCAGCCGGCGCAATATCTTCCATCTTCAATGCGCCCATTGCCGGAATGGTATTCGCCATTGAAGTGATCATTGGAGAATGGAAGTCAGTAAATATTGTTCCCATTGCCATTGCGTCGGTGATGGGTACTGAAATCAGCCGCATCCTTCAGGGAAACCAGATTCCTTTCACCCACCGCCTGTTCAATATCAACCATATGGACATTCTTGCCTGCGTTGGATTGGCTGTATTGACGGCTGCGGCTTCTATTCTGCTCACCCGGCTGCTCAGATCCATGGATAAAATAGCAAAGAAAGTGCCGGCCCCTTTATGGATACGGGCAGCCATCGGCGGTTGCGCGGTTGGTCTGATCGGTCTGTTCCTTCCGGAGGTTCTGGGGAAAGGGTACCATGTGGTTCAAACCACGATCGAAGGTGCTTTTTCACAGGGGCTTATCATTGTGGGACTGGCTACCATCGCAAAGATTGTTGCCACCGCTTTGACCCTGGGTTGGGGGGGATCCGGCGGAATATTTGCGCCCTGCCTGGTAATCGGAAGTCTTGCAGGATTAACTTATCACCATGGTCTTGCGTTACTCTGGCCTTCGGTATCATGGGTAAACCAGGGATGCTTTGCTTTGCTGGGAATGGCGGGTCTTATCAGCGGGATGCTCCAGGCGCCGCTTACCGGAATCTTTCTTATTGTTGAGATTACCGGAGGATATGAAGTTATCCTGCCGCTGATTATTGTATCTGCTATTACGACAAGTCTCTGCCATTATATTGAACCGGCGGCTTATTATATGAAAGAACTTGTAGACTATGGACACCTTCTCAGACCCGGCACCGATGCACGGGTTTTGTCCGATCTTAATGTTTCAGAACTTATAGAAAAGGACTGCATTGCCGTAACACAAAACATGTTGCTGCGCGATTTTATCAGCATCGTCAAAAAATCTCATCGCAACTATTTTCCGGTGGAAAATGAAGAGACCGGTCATTTTATGGGAATAATTCATTTGGATGATATCCGGCAGTATCTCTTCAATCCGGTCATGTATGATACCGTATTTTTAGGTCAGATCATGAACACCCGGGTTGAAGTGGTCTATCCTGACGACGATTTGGCTGATGTTATTCGCAAAATGGATGCGAATCGTCTTTTTTCCATGCCGGTTGTTGTAAACAACAGGTTCATCGGTCTGATTTCAAAAGGGAGTCTTCTGGATCAATATCGCAGAGAGCTTATGGTTCAGACGAGCTAGTCGATATAATGAAGATTACAGAAAGGAGAGTCAAATGAATCACCAACTGCTCCATATTTTCCGAAATAGTCCTCTGGGGAGGGAAACGCTGCTCCAATCGATCTATTTTTCCAAGCAGGCAAAAGTCTCTCCGGTTATTTACATCCCAAAGTCCACTAAATTTTTAATGTATTTTGAAAACGATGTGGTTCAGATTGACCTTGACGATTCGTATCTTATGTCCCCGGACACCGCCTTGGAACACGCTACCGAACTGTTGGAACAAGCAGGCGTGGAACCCAGGTTTTTAGATCCAAAGCATTATACAGCCTCAACCCTGCCGGATATCCATACGAATTTCGATTACATGAGTTGCCCTCGCAGCATCAGCGACCTGTCTTCAAAAATCGGCCTGGGTTACATCGGCCCACGGGTCAGACGCATCGTTAAGTCCGCACAATTTCCGGTTCTTATCACCAGTCCGGTTTATAAAGAGTGGGAAAGTATTGCCGTATTTTTCGGCGGTTCGGTCAATGCGTTCAATGCCCTAAAACTAGGATTTCGTATATGCAGAATTTCCGGCATGCCTCTTGATGTTTTTACCCTGATAGAAAACAACTCACAGGAATCATATGAAAAGCTTATCACGGATGAAGATCTTGAAAAGGAAATGAGCCGTTATGTTAATAACTGGCATTTTTTAAAAAACAAAACCCTTGAAGAAAACCTCTATGATGTCCCTCATAACGCCCTCGTTGTCCTGGGTGCATATGGCCATCATCTTTTTAAAACTTTTGTTTTTGGGAACAAAATGGAGAAAATCCAGTCTACCATATCCAACAATCTTTTAATCGTAGGTCCGAATTACACGGCCGCCATATAGGCAGGTATCATTTTTTACAAAAGGATCACTTTTTTTGAGCAAGAGAGATATTTTTCAAATAACCGTCAATGATTTTCTGTGGATCTATTTGAAGCGTTTCCGCATAGTGTCTTAAAAAACTTTTTAAATAAAGTTCGGGCGGAAGACTCTCGATTCGATTTTCTTCCATGGACTTTAAAACAGAAACACTGATTTTAGCAACGGCAGTAATTTCAGATAGTTCGATCCCTGCTGCTTTTCTCATCTTTTTTAAATCATCACCTGAAATCAAATCTTTAGAAAGGACTTCGTTCGAGAGCTTTTCGATTTCCTTTTTTCTCAATTTCTTTTTAACCTTTTCAGCAGAATTATCATGGTCTGTCATATTATATGTATGAGCGTGGGGCGGCTTTTTTTGATTTTGTATGGATGTAATTGGCACTTCAATTTGTCCGGAATCACGGAGAACACTATCGTATTCGGCCCTTTTGTTTTCATCTGTCAGCGTTAAAAAAGCCTCTTTAAGTGTTTTAAGAATGTTGTCTCTTCCCTCATTTGAAAACAAAGAATAGGTAACAAGAGAATTTTCATTATAAATTGACAGCGTATCCCTGTAAGCACGCTTGATCTCAAAAGAGGACGAATTTGCCGGAATTTTTAAAATTTCGTAATAATTCAGTCCCTCGAAATTTTTCATGATATTTCCCCTGTAACTGGTATCGATGGTCTGCTGTTGATTATCTTTTCCGTAATTTTTTTCATATCCATTGCCGGTGGTGTATAAGGGTATCTATGGATAAAGATTTTTTTTGAAAGAACTGAAT
>JBARSG010000016.1:0-2397 GCA_049644625.1 Desulfobacterales bacterium
CGGTGGGTGTTCAGATTTTAGGCCTCCGAGCGGGAGACCTGATCAGTGAATGGGTGGCAACGTTAAATGGGAAGGTAAAACTTTCCACTCTGGCTTCTGCTGTGCATCCCTATCCCACAATCGGTGAAATTAATAAAAAGGTTGCCGGAACATATTTTTCTCCCAAGATATTTTCCAATAAGATTAAAAAAAGTCTCAAGTTCTTTTTCCATCTTAAAGGGAGGGCATGCACTCCTGAAACCTGTGAAGAGTAAAGAAGAATATATTTTTTAGACAGGATCAACAGGATAGTTTCGATCTTTCATTTTTCATAGTTTCTTCCGGAAACTGTGAAACTTATAAATAAATCCTATAATAACACGGTAGGAATGCCCCTTACGGGACACCCCCCGCACAGACCCGTACGTGCGGAACTACCGCATACGGTTCCTGCCTCGGGTAATGACGACCAAACCGCTGATTAGGCCAGGGATGTTTGCATCTTGGTTGCGGCAGCCACTCTGGATATATGCCCTCAAATTTCGCCCATGTCAGCCGTCTGCCTTTTTGGCTTCTGCGCCTTAACGCCTTGAGCCATATTCGGCACAGCTGGTAGTGGAAGCTCTTCAAAGTTTGCATATTACCCGGTACCGCAAAATAATTAACAAATCCGCGGTATGCACTCCTCAACCATTGGCCCTGTACAGGCACGGGCTGATGGTAACGTCTGCGAATTTCGGCCTTTAGCTCCTTTAGCTTTCCCCTGATCTTTTTGGACTTCGTTTTACGGCGCACCGTATACCTGCCGCCGCGGTCGAAGCCGCAAATATGGGTAAACCCCAGAAAATTGAATGTCTCCGGTTTACCTTGGCCTCGCCGCCGGCAGTTGTCGGCCGCAAAACGACCAAACTCGATCAGCCGGGTCTTGTCCGGATGCAGCTGCAGACCAAACTTGCTCAGACGACCTTCCAGTTCTCTCCAAAATTGCTCCGCCTCCGCCTTGTGTTCAAAGCCCATGATGATATCGTCGGCATATCTGACAACCACAACTGTACCCCGGGCCTTGTGCCGCCGCCATCTGTGAGCCCACAAGTCAAACGCGTAGTGCAGGTATATGTTTGACAGCAATGGGGAAATCACCGCCCCTTGCGGGGTACCTTCTTTGAGCGGTTCCCATTGGCCCTCATCCGATATCCCTGCCCGAAGCCACTTCTTGATCAGTCGCTGCACTCGTTTGTCCGCCACCCGATGTTCCACAAAACGCAAAAGCCAATCATGCTGAATATGGTCAAAAAACCCCTTGATGTCCATATCTAACACCCAGTTAACAGGCTTTTGCACTAACGCTACCCACAGGGCATCCAGCGCCTGGTGCTGGCTGCGCCCCGGGCGAAACCCGTAGCTGAAACCCACAAAATCCACCTCGTAAATTTGATTAAGCACCTCGCTCAGCGCCTGTTGGACAATCTTATCCTCCAGCACCGATATGCCCAGCGCTCGCGTTCGCCCGTCTTCCTTGGCAATGCGTGACCGCTTGCTGGGCTGTGCCCGGTAGCTCCCGCGGTGGATGCGACTGTGCAAATCCTCTAGCCGCCCTTCCAGCCCTTGCCGATACTCCTCCCACCTCACATCGTCCACTCCCGGCGCGGCGTCTCGCCTCAGTCCCCTGAAGCTCTCTGCCAACCGGGCCACTGTAATGTGATGCAAAAGTGCTGTGAACTGCAACTCCCTGTCTCGCTCAGCAGCTTCCCGTACGCCGATCAGTCCACGCGACACCTTATTGCCCGAACTCTGTGTTCCGGTGGTGGGCGGCTGAACGACCTTCCCCTTGGCCAACCCCCTTTCCTGATCAGACTCCTCCAGTCGGTGGCCATGCCGTGGGCATGATTGAGGACCTTCGTTCGCCTGTTTTGACGGTACTATGGGGTTGTATGACTCCCTAACGGCGTCCATGTGGGACGTTCGGCTCTTCACCTTCTCCCACCGATCTAAATTGTCTTTACCTTTAGATACCATTAGGGCCTCCCGGCTTCCGACACAAAGTATACAGGTACATGCACAGGGTCTCTGACTCCGCAGGGCCGGCCAGCTCCTTGTCATTGGCGTTGCTGACCGTGTTGCCTTCCGCGTACAGGAAGACCGTCGGCACCCTGAAATGGGATCTTTCGAAGCTCAATACCTGGCCTATACCAACCCCTGTCAACGCTTCCCCAAATGGGTTACCCCAGATGGGACATGACTCGGGGACAAAGCGGTTGACCAACCTTACTTTGTATGGCATTCTCATCCATACCTTTGTGCCGGCTTGGCCGGCGCATCTCCTGTCGATCCTGTCTGATAACCATTATTAAATTAAGCGTTAGGAAAGAAACAAAAATGGAAACATACTACAAACCGGAAGATCTGTCGAAATTTGAA
>JBARSG010000017.1:0-3926 GCA_049644625.1 Desulfobacterales bacterium
GGTATATACATCTACTTGATGACCCCGTGATATACATACTTCGGCAAGCTGTAGGAATCCCCGCTGAAGGCCTCCAAATGGAAAATATTTAAACAGGCAAAATGCAAATTTCATTTTTCATCTAATAAAAAAGACTTATAAAATCTATTTAACATTTTTCTAAGATAAGTCAACAGGAAGGCGGAAGCTAACAGGATAAATGCACTTGAAAAAAATCCTGTCCTTTTACTCTGGAAAATTTCAGGCTGTTCACCAACACTGATCCGTTACATTAATACCGTATTATACAATTATAACGTGTTGATAACGTATGCCTACACCTGTCGAACACAAGTTCACACCTTCCGGTGAATTCCTGACTGAAAATGATTGCCTGATCATATTCATGTAACCGTTGCAAAACATCATAACATGCCTCTTCTTCGCAAAATTGATTGGCATAAACATCAGGTTAGCGGTGGGCTGAAGTGGTTCCTGCTTATTCAAAAATGCGTAGAAGTTATTGACTTTGATCCTGATAGATGTTTTGCTTTTTTAGGTGTGATTTTTCCGGATTGGGGCTAATATGCTACCAGGGAAGATCTTTGTTAAAAATATTTTCGCGTAAAGGCGAATGGTTATACCCTCCCTCATTTGGAAATTAATTATAAGGTGTTACCTATTGAAAAAAATTAATATTCTTCATATCATTTATAAATACAATGACAATCCTAGCGATATAAACCTCACCTATCTTAAAGCGTTGGATACTGATCAATTTTACAATGTTGTTGTGGTACTGCAAGGGGGAAGGCCTAACTTCCTGGTTGATTCTAAAAATATTAATTATATTTTCTATGACAAAGGCAAAATTAAGGGTACCAGGTTTGACCTTATTAGAAAGGTCATAGGGGTGATTCGTTTATACGAAATTGACGTGATTATATCTCACCGCTACAAGGCGCTTTATGTAGCTATGTTTGTCAATATATTTTGTTCAGTAAAAAAAATATATTCCGTGGTTCATAGAATCGGTGAATTTAAGAGCAGAACCAGAAGAACTTTAGCTAATTTGTTATGCAGAAAAAATCATACAATTATTGGCGTTTCAAATGCTGTTTCAAATGATTTACGAAAGAATTTATGGCGATTGTCTCCCGGCAATATCTTGACTATACATAATGCGCTTAATATTGCGGATATAGAAAATTCTCTATTGAACAGAAATGAAGCGCTGGATGTGTTGGGTATTTCCGAAAACAATTTCATATTTGGAACAATAGGCCGATTGGTGCCTGTGAAAGGACACATTTATTTACTAGAGGCGTTTGCATTGATACAAGATAAGTATCCCGAGGCGTTGCTGGTAATTATCGGTGGAGGGCGACTTGCCGGGGATTTATATGCTAAAGTAGATGAATTGGGGTTGAACGGACGTGTTGTTTTTACCGGGAAGATTGAGAACGCGGCACGGTTGCTTTTAAGTTTTGATACATTTGTTCTTTCATCTATTGAAGAAGGATTGGCCCTTGTCCTTCTTGAAGCGATGATAGCAAAACTCCCAATTATTTCCACAAATTCAGGGGGAATACCCGAAGTCTTGGGTAATGAGACAGAGATGGTCATGCCTGGTGATCCGAAAGCCCTTTCTGAAAAAATGATAGAACATCTGACAATTTCTCGCGAAGAACGGTTAAACCGTGGTAATATATTGTACCAACGGGCAGTTACATTGTTTGGAAACCAAGTCTTAGAACAGAAGCTGGTCAGTTTGATTGTTGGTTAAAAAAGAAAAAGTATTTCTCATGATGTTTCGCAGATTTTTTTATCAAAAGGATATACAGATCCTTTTTAGGCTTTTCCTGATTTTAATTGCTTTTTTCTTTTTGTTGCCAAGTAAAACCTGGCGCAATAATTTTTTTTATTTTTTTATATTGATTCCTGGTCTTTGTGTCGTATGGCGAAATGATCTATCTGTACTCTTGAAATCAAAAATTTATGGGTTATCCATAATTTTATGTATCTATCTGTTTTTGAGTTGCCTGTGGAGTACTGGCGTTGACGCTGGTGAATTATTGGCCAATCTAAAAGATTTACTCTCCCAGATTATGTTTATTACTCTAATGGTTCTGTTGTTTGTTAAGCAGAATAACAACTTGAAAATATTGCTTTATATTCTGTTTGGGGCTGCTGCTACAGGCGCATGTTTGTCGATTGTGGATGGGATATTGAATCATTTGATCCCCAATGGGAGATTGTTTTTGTGGGGGAGTGTGCCACATCCGATTTTAGGTGCGGGTATGTATTGTATTGGTATCTGTGCCGGATTATTTTGTATAAATAATGATGGTAAGGATACCACCTATTTGAAATATGTTGAGATTGTTGGATTAATCATCGTATGCCTAACTGTGCTGCTTTCTAAGAGCAGGGGGCCCATATTATCTCTCTACTTTATGTTTATGTTATATGCAGGGACTAGAAAAAGCAAGAAAGGTGTATTGTTATTACTTGTTCTGCCAATAACTGTTTATTGCATTGCAATATGGACAGGTTCGGGTTTGATTAGTACGGTTATTGAACGTAAGTTTTATCGGTTTGAAATGTGGAGTGTTGAATTAATGCGCATGAAAGGTCATCTCGTATTCGGTAATGGCATTTTAACTGATGACAATCTGTTTATACATAGTGGTATAGAGTATATTCATCCTCATAGTGTTTATATCGCTACGATATTTTATGGCGGTATTTTTGCCGGTTGTTTATTATTCTCAATCCTGTTATTTTCTTTTCATACTGCGATCCGTTGGTTTGTGCACACAAAAGATGCTTTATGCGTCTGTATGTTATTGCTGGCAACATTACTGGTTGCAACAGATGGGTCTAAAATATTGACTAAACCAAATGTGATCTGGTTAATTTTCTGGCTACCGATATGTTTCTGTATAATTGCGGAACTGCGTTTACCCGGCAAAGCGGAATGTACTTTGTTGGATCAGAACGGGTGAAAATAATGCTATTGTTATAGCCACAGATTTTTATGACTTGACAAAGTTACTAATTTTTTGAATTGGTCGATCATTTTTTTCGCAAATTTTAGAAAAAATAAGCCCGAAATAAGAATAGCGGAAAGAAAACTGATTAGATGTTTGCGCTGATATAAAGAATGATCGAAAAAAAAGGTTTTACAAAAATTTCAAGATTATTGAACTGCTTGGAGAATATATTGGATGTTTAATTTTTCGACCAGATCAAAGAAACTATTGTTAGTTGTGTTTTTAATCAGTTATTTGGTTTCCGGCATAACGGTTTTTAAAAAGGCAAAAGAAAATCGTACCGCATTTTTGCGCTGGTCTCAGTACACCGAAATGATTAAACACAGGGAGATGATCTATGGTGCGGAAGGCGGGACTTATCCAAATCTTCCCTTTATGCTGATGATTCTTATGCCTTTTTATGCAATGGGTCCCATGGCTGGGTCGCTTGCATGGCTAACGTTTAAGTTTTCGATAATATTATTTATATTTTGGGCCACCGTTAAGGTTGCCAGGAATAACGGTCCGCCCTGGCCGGACTGGGCATTGTTGGTATTGATACTGTTAAGCTCTCGAGTATTTATCAGTGATTTAACTCATGGCAACGTGAACCTGGTCATTGGCGGTTTTGTTGTGGTAGCGATGTTGTGCTCGTTCTACGAAAAAGATTTCCTGTGTGGTCTGTCCATCGGCCTGGCTACTGTTCTTAAAGTAACTCCAGCGCTTTTTATACCCTATTTTTTATATAAACGAAGATGGTTGAGCGTAGCGGGTTCTGTTATTGGTATCGCTCTGTTTTGCTGGCTCATTCCGGGAGTCATTTTAGGCTTTGATTTCAATAACCGATTAATAATAGAATGGTACAAGCAAATGGTCCACCCGTTTTTAACTGGAATGCCGGTTGGATATTTG
>JBARSG010000018.1:0-2635 GCA_049644625.1 Desulfobacterales bacterium
CGTGGAGCGTTCTCCCTGTATTGGGATTCAAATGCGTTTACCCTGAGTATTTGTGGGACGAATTATCTGAAGTTTCAGCGGCCATTAGACCATTAAACCTAAGTTGAAGTAAGTAATGGACGGATAAGTTGAAGTAAGTAATGGACGGATTTGGGTTGAATATGTATTAATATTTTCGAAGGGGAAAAATGTTACCAACTTTTAATTTTGCTTACCGGTGGTGTGATCTCGCATGAAATTATCCAGCTGTGATAATTGACTGTGATCCAGTTCATTAAATTGAATACCCACTTGCCTTATTGCAAAAGTGCTGAAGGGGAGTTTATTATCTATATGGAAATCCGAAATCTTTTTAGAAGGTACATCTCTTAAACAATAACCTATATTACTCATAAATATATCAACCTTAAACGATTCGTGCGTTTGCTCTCCATCAGCGATATAACTGAAAGCAAGCCCTCCCCTGCTTATATTTTTGATTTGACCCAGTTTGGAGGAATTATTCTTGAGCAAAGCATATGCTCCCTCCTGGACCAGGAACCGTTTATGCTCCCTTCGCTCAACTCTTTTTTCTGGGATTATCATGGTACATCCTTTATTTATTTTTAGCACTTATAATTCTTTGTTCGATATTTTGCAATCTAAAAATAATTTGTAACGTTAATTTTCTAAAAAAAATAACGTATTATGTTGCTTCAATATATAGAATAATATATATTGTATGTCAAGAAAAAAATAACACAATATGTGGCAATTAAAATCTGTTTGATTTATATTCAACAACCGGAAAGATACTAAAAATTAGGACGTTGTAAAAACTGAAATATATGCGATTATCGTCAATATTTTGTTGAAATCCTTTTTTTTTGACGCCAAAAATGTTCTTTCAAGGCTTACGGCGGATAAATTTATTGTTCTTCCAAATAGTTATCTGACTAAAATCATAGAATAAATCATCTGCGATTAAAAATCCATATTGAAGATTTGGCTTAAATATTGCATAATGTATTTTTAAAAAAATGCAGTAAACGTATTCAGAATTTTCGTGATTTGAAGAATATTAGAAAAAACTTTGAAATATTAATCAAGCAGATTTGAAAAGGAGCAATTAATGGAAAAATGTCAATTCTGCGGTTCCGTGCACAATGTCGGATTTATTGCAACCCGTTTTGCGGGCACAGACGGTGTCTCCCTGGAAACAGCAAAATGGGTGACTGTTTTTGAAAGGCAAGGATTTCGCTGTTTCTTTTTTGCCGGCGAGCTTGACTGTCCACCCGATTGTTCCTACCTGGCAGAAGAAGCTCATTTTACACATCCTGATATCAAAGATATTTACAATAACTGCTTTGGTGTTCATAAACGCGACCGGCACGTTACCCAAAACATTATGAAAATTAAAAGAAAATTAAAGGATGATCTATACAAATTCATCGAAAAATTTGCCATTGACCTCTTGGTTCCGGAAAATGCACTGACAATTCCGTTGAATATTCCCTTAGGCCTTGCCATTACCGAACTAATATCAGAGACCGGGACACCCGCAATAGCGCACCATCACGATTTTTTCTGGGAACGCCAGCAGTTTCTGACAAATGCTGTATGGGAATACCTGAATATGGCATTTCCCCCTCACCTGCCGTCCATACGGCACGTGACCATAAACTCTTCCGGTGATAATCAATTAAGCCTCAGAACCGGCATCTCGGCAACGATTATTCCGAATGTCATGGACTTTGAAAACCCCCCTCCTCCGATTGATGATTATGCAAAAGATGTTCGGCAATCCCTTGGCATCGCAGACGATGAGCTTTTTATCCTCCAGCCGACCCGTGTTGTGAAGCGCAAAGGAATCGAACATGCCATAGAAATAGTCCACAGGCTGGGTAAAAAGGCAAAGCTCATTATTTCGCATGCTTCCGGAGATGAAGGATACGATTATGAACAAAGAATCATGGAATATTCAAATCTTATGAATGTCAACACTGTTTTTGTGTCAGATATTATTAATGAACGCAGGGGGATGACGAAAACCGGAAAGAAAATTTACACGCTGGATGACATTTATCCACATGCCGACCTTGTAACATATCCATCCACTTTTGAGGGGTTTGGAAATGCCTTTCTCGAAGCCGTATACTTTCGCAAACCCATAGTTGTAAACAAATATTCAATTTATACATTTGACATCGAACCCAAAGGGTTTCTTGCCATAGAAATAGACGGCTATGTTACAGAGGAAGCCGTTCGCAAGGCAAGAGAGGTTCTTGAAAACCAGGAACTTTGCCATAACATGGTCGAGACAAACTACGAAATTGCAACACGCAATTACTCTTACACGGTTCTACAGCAAAGACTTAAAAATCTTATTTATGACTGTGTTGCCTGCAATCCGGAAAATATGAAAAAATAGTTTTGTGCGTAACATTTCACAGCAGCCTTTGGGAGTAAAAATCCTGACCCAGAGGACCAGGCTTTGGTTATCCCCAAAGGGGATTTGCTTTGTTGGAAGTTCATTGATTTATTGAAATTACAAATATCAAACAATTTCCAATGACCGAAATTCGAAAGTCCAAACAATGTCTCGTCCTGGAAGGTTTTGGTCATTGAATACTCGCCCTGTTAAATTCCGCCTAAA
>JBARSG010000019.1:0-5614 GCA_049644625.1 Desulfobacterales bacterium
GGATGGTTTCAAGGTTACAATTTTTGAGGCCCTTCCCGTGGCAGGGGGGATGCTCAGAGTGGGGATTCCGGACTACAGGCTTCCGCCGGACGTGCTTGAAAAAGAGATAAAGTGGATTTCCCGGCTCGGGGTCGAGATTAAATTCGATACCGCTCTTGGGAGAGACATAACCATTGACGGTCTGATGGACGACGGATACAAGTCGGTCTATCTTGCTATCGGCTGCCACGCCGACATGAAGCTTAATATTCCGAATGAAGATGCCAAAGGTGTTATTCCCGGCGTTAAATTTTTAAGGGATTCGGCACTTTATGACATTAAGAGGTTAGAGGGTAGAGTCGTAATCATTGGTGGTGGAGACGTTGCAATCGATGCTGCAAGATCCGCTCTTCGATTAGGCACAGATAAAGTAAGCATCCTTTACAGGCGCACCCAAGCAGAGATGCCTGCACGGAATGAGGAGATTGAAGATGCTCTTGAAGAAGGGGTTGATATTCAGTTCCTCATGGCTCCGGTGGAGGTGGTCGAAAAAGAGGGAAGAGCGATCGGTCTGAAATGCATTAAAATGGAATTAGGCGATCCCGATGCATCGGGCCGACGTCGCCCTGTTCCTGTTAAGGGTAGTGAATTTGTTGTTGATACAGATATTATAATACCTGCCATCGGTCAAAGAACCGACACGTCTTTTCTTGAAAGTGCGACGGGTGTTGAATTAGACAGATGGCATAACATACAGATCGATCCCTTAACCTTCGAAACCACAAGAAAAGGGGTATTCGCAGGCGGTGATGCACAGACCGGCCCATCCATTGCGATTAAAGCTGTTGCCGCCGGGCGAGAGGCTGCTATCTCCATATTAAGATATTTGAATGCCGAGGACTTGAAAGAGGGACGAGAACCTCTTGAGGTGCCCCAGGAAAACTTCAATCCGTTCAGTAAAGATATCGAAAAGGTCAAAAGATCCGGAATGCCCAGGATATCCATGGAAGAGAGGAAGAAGAGTTTTACTGAAGTTGAATTGGGTCTAAGCGAAAACCAGGCGGTTATTGAGGCTGAAAAATGCCTTAACTGCATGGTATGCTGTGAATGTTTCGAATGTGTCAAAGCTTGCGAGGCCGAGGCTCTTACTCTCAAAACCCATGCTCAACAGGATGAAACAGTTGAGGTAAATGTCGGTTCAATCATACTTGCCTCTGGTGCCATGCCGTATGATCCGTCTAAGTACGACACCTTTAACTATGCAAAACATCCAAACGTCGTAACTTCCATGGAGTTTGAGAGGATTTTATCGGCCTCCGGGCCTTACGGCGGTCATCTGGTTCGACCTTCAGACAAGAAAGAGCCGAAAAAGATTGCCTGGCTGCAATGCATAGGATCCAGGGATGTACACCTGGGTGCCAACGGATACTGCTCCGGGGTTTGCTGTACCTATGCCATCAAGGAAGCCATGCTGGCCAAGGAACACAGCCATGGGGATCTGGATGCGGCTATTTTTTATATAGATATTCGCACCTACGGAAAAGACTTTGAGAGATATTATATTCGCGCCAAAGATGATCTGGGGGTGAGATTCATCAAGTCGAGAATTACCAATATTGTCCCGGCAGAAGAAACAGGGATGCAGCTTATCCGTTATGTTGACGAGACCGGAAAGAGTGTTGAAGAGGAATTCGATATGGTGGTTCTGTCTGTAGGCCTGACGGTATCCATGGAAATAGCGGAAAAGGCCGGAAAATGGGGCATTGATCTGGATCATTACAACTTTGCCCGCACAAGCAGCTTTGAACCTGTTAAGACTTCCAGGCCCGGAATTTTTGTTTGCGGAGCTTTTCAGGCGCCCAAGGATATTCCGTCTTCCGTTATAGATTCCAGCGCCGCTGCGGGTGTGGCCGGAAGCATGTTAGCCGGGTCACGATGGTCCCTCACAAAGACAAGACATATTCCGGAGGAGATGGATGTGCGCGGGGAGCCGCCTCGAATCGGTGTTTTTGTCTGCCGTTGCGGAACCAATATAGCAGGGATAGTAAATATCGATGAGGTGGTGGAGTATTCAAAAAATCAACCCGGAGTTGTCCATGTGGAGGACAATCTGTTCAGTTGCTCACAGGACACCCAGGACAAAATTACCGAGGTCATAAAGGAGCATCGGCTGAACCGGGTGGTTGTGGCAGCCTGTACGCCGAAAACACATGAACCTCTTTTTCAGGAGACTTTAATCAATGCCGGAGTCAATAAATATCTGTTTGAGATGGCAAACATTCGGAATCAGTGCTCCTGGGTACATCAAGATGATCCTGGAAAAGCCACGGAGAAGTCAAAAGATATAGTCAAAATGGCCATTGCCAAGGCCCGTCTTTTTGAGCCCCTGTCAGAATCTACCATGGAGATTAATCAGTCGGTTCTTGTTATCGGGGGCGGTGTTGCAGGGATGGCTACAGCCCAAAATATGGCGGAGCAGGGATATAAAACCTTTCTGATCGAAAAGAGAGACTCCCTCGGCGGGCAGGCACGGCATCTCCATGAAACCTGGCGAGGTGAGGATATTCAAAAGTATTTAACCACGTTAATCGATGCGGTCCGGACCGATCAGAATATAGAGGTTTTTCTGAATTCGCAGATCACACAGGTTGACGGTTTTGTGGGGAAATTCAAAACAACAATCAAAAACGACAAAGAGAGCAGAGTTCTTGAGCATGGTGTCACTATCATCGCTTCCGGTGCTTCAGAGTTAAAGCCTGACCTGTATTTATACGGCAAGGATTCCCGTGTTGTGACCGGTCTGGAACTACAGCAGCGATTTGTTGATAACGATCAGGAATTAGCTCGACTCAATACCGCTGTATTTATCCAATGCGTCGGTTCACGTATCAAAGAAAGGCCTTACTGTTCCAAAGTTTGCTGCACCCAGTCCATCAAAAGCGCAGTGAAACTAAAAGAGATCAACCCCAACATGGACGTTTTTATTCTGTACAGGGATTTGCGCCCTTATGGGCTGCGTGAAGATCTTTACCGGGAGGCGCGTTCTAAAGGGATTGTTTTTATCCGCTACGATTCTAGCAAGAACTTAACCGTAGACGTCGACCGGAATTACCTAAAAGTAACCTTTGCAGACAGGGTGCTCAGGCGGATAATGGAAATCAGGCCCGACCTTTTAATCCTGGCTTCCGCCATTGTTACGGAGACTGACAACACATTAACCCGGTTTTATAAAGTTCCCCGGAATGCCGACGGTTTTTTTGCCGAAGCCCATGTAAAGCTCAGACCGGTCGATTTTGCTACGGACGGTGTTTTTGTGTGTGGTCTGGCACACGCACCCAAACCGATAGATGAATCTATTGTTCAGGGAAAAGCCGCCGCCTCTCGTGCGGTAACACTTCTTGCCAGGAAGACTTATCAGGCCAGCGGCACTGTTGCGGAAACCAACCCCTTAATTTGCAGTTCCTGCGGCGTATGTGTTTCCGTATGTCCGTATTCAGCACCTTCTTTTATACCTGAAGACGACCGTTTTTTTCCAGGCAGAGCGGAAATCAATCCTGTCCTTTGCAAAGGCTGTGGGCTATGTGTAGCATCCTGCAGGTCAGGCGCGATCCATCTTAAAGGATTCGATAATGATCAGATTTTTGCGCAGATTTTTGCATTGAATGAAGCAGTATAAAAACGTTAGGCACTAGGAGATTTTCAGTATGTCAGATTGGGAACCCAAAATTGTCAGTTTTTTGTGTAACTGGTGCAGCTACGGTGCTGCGGATTTGGCGGGCGTGAGCCGAATGGAATATCCGCCAAACATCCGAGTTATTCGCATCCCCTGTACCGGCCGCATGAGCCCCAAGTTTATTTTAGCCGCTTTCAGGCAGGGAGCAGACGGAGTCTGGGTGTCCGGGTGACATCCCGGCGAATGCCATTACCTGGAAGGTAATTACTATGCACGCAGAAAGTTTGCTTTATTTAACAACCTTATTGAATATATGGGGATCGAACCCGGCCGCCTCCATTTTTCATGGATCTCATCTGCTGAATCAACCAAATTCGTTGATGTGGTTAACGAGGTCACCGCAGCGGTCAAGGCTCTGGAACCCAATAAAAACTTTCTAAAAACAGAAGCCAGGGTAGCCTAACATGTTAGCGTATATCGACAAAATAAAGGAAATATCACGTCGGCTTTTAGAAGAGGGCAAAGTTGATATGGTCATCGGCTTCCGCAAGGGGACCGTGCCCATGATGAATGAACCCTGGTTTGTAAAAACGCCTGAAGATGTTGACAACTTGGTGTGGGACAGCAACTGCGGAATCAATCTTGCAAACTACCTCACAAACAGAAAGGAAAAAATCGGCATTGTTGCCAAGGGATGTGATTCTCGAAACATTGTCACCCATATTATTGAAAACAAGATCAAACGGGATCATCTCGTTATTATCGGCGTGCCGTGCAAAGGAATGATTGACCGGCACAAGATCGAAGCAATGTTTGAAACTGAGATACAGGATGTGATCGAGGTTGATGACAAAATCAAAATAAAAGGCGAGGGTTTTGAAAAAACCTTGGATAAAAAAGATGTGCTGCAGGATAATTGTGCATTGTGCATTCACCGCAACCCGGTAATACATGATGAACTTGTTGGGGATCCGGTTGAAGAGCAAAAGGATGTAGACAGATATGAGGATGTCCGCAAAATTGAATCCATGTCCCCGGAAGAAAAATGGAGATATTTTGATGACCTCCTTTCGGCCTGTATTCGCTGTTATGCCTGCAGAAATGCATGTCCCCTTTGCTACTGCCCGACATGCTTTGTGGATGAATCACGGCCCCAGTGGGTCGGAAAGAGCATAGATCCCATAGATACCAGAACATTCCATTTCTTAAGGGCCTATCATTGTGCCGGCCGGTGTACCGACTGCGGTTCATGTGAGCGCGCCTGTCCCATGGGAATAAAAGTTCGTATGTTTACAAAAAAACTGGAAAAAGATTGTCTGGAACTCTTCGACTGGGAAGCCGGCATGACATTGGAAAAGCGGCCGCCTCTTGACACTTACCGACCTGACGATCCGGATGATTTTATAAAATAGTAAGTGGTTAATGAATATTTAAAAACTTGATACAGGGTTATATTATGAAAGTCATAACAATTCATAAGGAAGATTGGGCCGGAGGACTTGAGCGTTTATATGATTCTTTTCGATTATTCGGTCCGGTTAAGCAAGATGAATTTCATAATTTTCGGGAACTTGTCAAAGGAGAGTTACCGGATCTGAATTTATTAAATACCCGGCTTTCGGCAAAATCAATCATCTATCCCCAGTCTGAAAAGATGTTCAAATTCACTCTGGATGAAAACCGGGATGATCATCACATTTTAAAAGAAATTCATAAGGATTATTCACCTCGAGCGGTTATCGGTATCAGGCCCTGTGATGTCAGGGCCTTTCTTCTGGTAAAAGCAAACTTTGACACACCCGAATATAAAGACCCTTACTGGATAAAATCTTATGAAGCAACCACCTTCGTCGGATATGCGTGCAACACCCCTTGCAGTACCTGCTTTTGCACCACCGCCGGCTGCGGCCCGTTTCATGAACAAGAACTCGATCTGCTTCTTGTTGATGCAGGAGATTATTA
>JBARSG010000020.1:0-3594 GCA_049644625.1 Desulfobacterales bacterium
ATTAGGAGTCGAAACCAGCGACACCTGGATTCGTGAGAGAACCGGAATTCGAGAGCGGAGGATTTCAGATGTTGAAAACCCTGCTGAACTGAATTCCTCGCTCGGTTTTTCGGCAGCACAAAAAGCCCTGGAAATGGCGGAAAAGTCGGCTGAAGACATAGATCAAATTATTTATGCCACCTGTTCACCCGATACGCTGCTTCCATCTACCGCCTGCTGGCTTCAACACAAGCTTGGCGCTAAAAAAGCCTGGGCCATGGATATTAATGCGGCCTGTTCAGGATTTATTTATGGTCTGGCAACTGCCGATAAGTTTATTCAGACAGGACAGGTAAAAACATCGCTGGTTGTGGCCGGTGAAGTCCTTAACCCAATGGTTAATTGGGAAGACCGAAATACCTGTATTTTATTCGGAGACGGGGCAGGAGCTGCTGTTGTCGAACAGGTTCCTTCAGACTCCACCCGAAGGATTTTGTCCAGCCATCTGCTTTCGGATGGAAATCTCTGGGACTTCCTTTGGGTTCCTGCGGGTGGGTCAAATATGGAGGTTAGCCCTGAAAGATACTCCCGGAAACTTCATAAAATAAAAATGAAAGGCAAGGAAATCTTTAAAGTCGCTGTAAAAATCCTATCTGACTTTGCCCTTCACACCTTGAATAAAAATCTGATGACAACCGATGATCTGGACTGGTTTGTTCCTCATCAGGCCAATCTCCGAATCATAGAAGCTGTGGTCAAGCGCATTAAATTACCGATGGAAAAAGTTCTAATTAACGTGGATCGTTACGGTAACACTTCAGCTGCGACGATTCCTACGGCTTTGGACGAAGCCGTCAGAGACGGAAGAATTAAAAGCGGACAAACCGTTTTGCTCGATGCCTTCGGGGCAGGGCTTACTTACGGTTCCCTTCTTCTGCGCTGGTAATCAATATGACAGATTATTTCCACACTTTTCATATTCCTGTTATGGGCACCGGGCATTCGGTTGACACCCCTATCCGTGTGGCGCCTTTGGGGATTTCTTCCGTTATTTCACTCGTAGATGACCTCTTACTGGAAAAAATTCGCAAATATTACACGTCAAAGTTCAACCTTCCATATGTCAAGATATCCAGAGATGCGGAGGACGGTCGAGCGAAAAGGATCACCGCCTACCTGGATACCGTTTATGAGATTGTCTTGAAAAAAATGGAAGAAATAAGACAGCAGCCTTTTTTTAAAAATAACAATAAACGTAAATATTTTGAGCTGTTGCCTGAAGAATCGCCTTTGAGAAAAAAATATGAAGAACTTCTCAGAATGAAGGCCGGATATGAAAGAGATGCTCTTGAAAAAGATCTGACATCGCGCATGAAACCCGGCTCTATAGACGTAAATATCATGGTTACTTTGGATCGGACTCATTTTGACAAAAACGGCGATCCTCTTGGCGATGAATTTTCCGATGCCAAAGCAGGACTTAGGGGGTATGCCAATAGTTGCCTTGATTCCGGCATTGTATATTCAGCAGGTTTTAACCGGCGCTTGTTCAGTTATATGACCCGATTCAAGGATTTTTACAGAGACAAAATGGGCCGGATCAGAAAACGAATCATCCTGAAAGTCAGCGATTTCCGTTCGGCCCTTGTTCAGGGTAAATTTTTAGCCAAAAAGGGTCTTGAAGTTTATGAATTTCGCATTGAGTCAGGGCTGAACTGCGGCGGCCACACCTTTGCTTCCAATGGAATTTTACTGCCGGTTCTTCTTAAGGAATTCAAGGAGAAGCGCAAAAGCTTGATGTCGGAGTTTCAACCGCTCATACAAAAATACTACAAAAAAATGGGGTGGAACTATCCGGAGTCTAAATTAAACGACCGCCCGCTGATTACCGTGCAGGGAGGGATAGGGAATCATGGAGAAGTCCGTCGATTAAAAGAATTTAATATAGATCGAACAGGATGGGCCAGTCCTTTTCTGCTGGTTCCGGAAGTTACACGCGTGGATGCCACTACCCGTGAACTGTTACGACAGGCTCAAGCAGATGATCTTTACATGAGTGACGTATCTCCGCTGGGAATTCCTTTTAATAATGTGCATAAAACAGGATCCGAAATATGGACCCAAAAAAGGGTGGCGGAAGGCAGACCCGGCTCTCCATGCCCAAAAAGTATTCTTGTCTCCAATACAGAGTTTACCGAAAAACCGATTTGCCTTGCCTCACGGGAGTATCAAAAAACAAAACTAAAAGAAATTGAGAATATGGATATTTCAGATGATGAAAAAGCAAGGCTTTGCCAAAAGGTTGTGGAAAAGACCTGTATCTGCGACCATCTTGAGAACGGTGCTCTTATTGCCCTGGGGATTGCCAAAGAAAAAAATTCGCCTCAATCAATATGTCCCGGCCCCAATATTGAATGGTTTTGCAAATTTTACGCCCTGAAGGAGATGGTAGACCATATTTATGGAAGGGGCCCATCCCTAATTTCATCCGAACGCCCCCATATGTTTGCCAAGGAAATTGTGTTGTATGTGGAATATTTTGAAAAGATGGTGGCGGATTCTTCTTTAACGCCCGATGCAATTAAAGCGTTGCTGGAATTTAAAAACAATCTGGAAGCGGGTCTGAACTTTTGTCTTGAAATTGCTCATAAGCCGCCGTATCCGGGGGAAAACCTGGCCTCTATTTCAGTTGTTGTGGAACGGGAAAGAGCTCGCCTGAGACCCATTTGCAACGGTTTTGAAAAAAATTAATGCAGACTTAAGGTGAAAAAGACCTATGGAGATAGATCAATTCTGGCATATGCTCAAAACCGACTTCGGCTATCGGAGCCCCCGAAAACGTCGCTTTCTGGTGGAGAAATTTTCCTTTTGGGCTACGTTCATCTATTACGTCCAGCTTCTGAATATCATCCTGATAGAAAGTATAACCGCACGCAAGGGGACTTATGACCGGGAGACCTGGGCACGCGGTTCTCTGGGTATTGTTAAAGTTGTAGAATCTGCGGGTGGAAGGCTTCATGTATCAGGCCTGAAGGGGGTGGTGGAACATCAGGAGCCGCTGGTTTACGTTGCCAACCATATGAGCCTGCTCGACACTCTGGTTCTTCCCTGCATTCTCCTTGCATTTAATAGCGTCACGTTTGTAGTTAAGAAAGGGCTGTTAAGATACCCGGTTCTCGGCTCGATTATTAGAGCTATCCATCCCATCGCAGTTACCCGTCAAAATCCCCGGGAAGATTTGAAGTTGGTTTTGAAGCGAGGACAAACATTGATTTCTCAGGGCTGTTCGATCATGATATTTCCCCAGGCCACCAGAAGCGTCGTGTTTGATGCTGCATCTTTTAATTCACTGGGAGTTAAGTTGGCGCGAAAAGCCGGGGTGGCTGTGGTTCCGGTTGCGTTGAAAACCGATTTTCAGGGCAATGGAAGGATCATCAAAGATATGGGCGCCGTGGACCCCAGCAAAGAATTATATATAAAATTCGGGGAGCCGATACCTGTGAAAGGGAACGGGCAGGAGACGCATCAACGGATCGTTACGTTCATTACGGAAAACCTGACCGCATGGGGTGCAAAAGTTAATCGAAATATTTCGTGAACCCTATGCCCTTAACC
>JBARSG010000021.1:0-9130 GCA_049644625.1 Desulfobacterales bacterium
TAGCTTGGATTGCGCTCGACTGATCACCTTTGGGTGTAAAATCTGAGATTAGCTTAAAGGAAGGCATGAAATTAGATGTGGTATATATTTGAATTATATATTAATATACACATTTTTGCTTGCAAGGCATTTATTTAGCATGTCCATTCGCGTTTATTTGCGTCCATTTGTGGTTAAATAAAACCACGGATGAACACGAATAAACACGAATTTAAAAATAATAACATACGATCCGTTTCGGCATACAAGGCCTTTTATGAATCGTTAATCTTCCAGATGGTCCCTTCCCCTCGATCTTCTAAAATTATGTTCATGTCGGCAAGCTGATTTCTGATCTGATCCGCCTTTTCCCAGTTCTTTGCCTTTCTGGCCCCATCCCGTTCTTTAATCATTTGATCAATAACCTCCGGATCAATCGATTTTTGTTCAAGGACCCGAGTCTGTTTTTTTTCGAAATAAACTTTGGGTTGTTCCGTAAGTATTCCTAATATGCCGCCGATTCTCAGAATGTCGGCATGATGGGATTGGGCGGTTTTTTTAATTTCAGGTGACAAATCGTTTTTTTTCTGATCCAACAAGCGATTGATGCTTCGAACCGTGTCAAAAAGGATGCCGATACCACGTGCGGAATTAAAATCATCATCCATTGCATCTGAAAACCGCTGCCAGCATTCTCCGGGCTCAATGTTTTGATCCGGCTTCACGCCTATCTTTTTCTCAATACGCTCAAGAAGCGCATAGATCTTATCAAGCCCCATTTTTGCTTCATCTAAGGCCTTGTCCGTGAAATCAATGGGGCTGCGGTAATGATTGGAGAGAAGAAAAAGACGGACAGTTTCAGGATGATAAATTTTTAAAACATCCTTTATCATCAAGAAATTACCCAGCGATTTCGACATTTTTTCCTGATTTATATTTACAAAGCCGTTATGAATCCAGTATTTTACAAACGGTTTTCCCGAAACGCTTTCTGACTGGGCGATTTCGTTTTCATGATGCGGAAAACACAGATCCTTTCCTCCCCCATGGATATCAAAGGTTTCACCCAAATATTCATTGCTCATGGCCGAGCATTCAATATGCCAACCGGGCCTTCCCATGCCCCATGGGCTTTCCCAGGCAGGTTCTCCGGGTTTTGCGGATTTCCATAAAACAAAATCAAAAGGGTTTTGTTTCCTTTCATCAATATCGACTCTTGCTCCGGCCTCCATATCTTCAAGCCTGCGACCGGATAGTTTTCCATATTCATTGAATTTTTCAACGGAATAATAGACATCGCCATTTATTCGGTATGCAAAACCTTTTTGTATCAGCTTTTCAACAAACTGTACGATCTGGTTAATGTGCTCAGTAGCTTTTGGCTCGATTGTGGCCCGTTCAACGTTCAGGGCATCCATGTCGTTATAGAATTCCTTGATATATTTTTCAGCAACCGCCATGGAATCGATACCGAGCTGATTGGCTTTATCAATAATTTTATCATCAACGTCAGTAAAATTTCTGACATATGTGACCACAAATCCTTTTGCTTTGAGATATCGTGCGATAACATCAAACACCACCACGGACCTTGCGTGCCCGATATGGCAGGCATCATATACTGTAGGGCCGCACACATACATGCGGACCCTGCCGGGTTCTAAAGGTTCAAACAGTTCCTTTTTTCCGCCCAATGTATTGAAAACACGAAGCGCCATAATCCTTTTCCTGGTTTAAAAGTTTACTCCGGATAATTATTCGTTTTTTTCAAAGGCTGAATGAGAACAACGCACATGGCTCCGATCCCCTCCCCTTTTCCGATCATTCCGAGACCTTCGAAGGTTGTTGCTTTAACATTAACACACGCCGGCTCGATTTCAATTGTTCGGGCAATGTTTTTTTGCATTGCCTCTCTGTATGGGGAGAGCTTTGGAGCATCGGCAAAGATGGTCGAATCCAAATTCATGATTTTAAAATTCTTGCTGCTGACCAGTTCATAGGTTTTGGCAAGAATCTTTATGCTGGAAATGTCTTTATACGCCGGGTCGGTGTCCGGAAAATGCATGCCGATATCACCCAGACCTGCCGCTCCCAACAGGGCGTCACACACCGCATGAACAAGGACATCGGCGTCTGAATGCCCGAGAAGTCCTTTTTCGAAAGGAATGGCAACTCCGCCCAGAACAAGCTTCCGCCCTTCAGTAAGCCGATGAACATCATATCCTATACCGATACGCATTGTAATCTCCGCTGTTTATTTAATCCTACTCTATGCCATAGCATTATTTCAAGAGATAAATCCCATATAAATTCTTGACGCAATACCGGTCGATAGCTATATCGGTTGTTATAAGCACCTTAATAGAGTTTTGAGTCAATTTTTTTAGGGATTTCGGGAAAAAGTCATGTCTATCCAAATGCTTGCCCAAGAACTTTACCGTCTTTTGCAAGAAGTCGAAAAAATCGAAAAGCAGTTCAAGAATGCACCTCCGGAGAAAAAAGAAGAAATCAAAGATAAACTTCGTAAAATAAAAGCCGAACGAAATCGAATACGTGCCGCTCTTGATGGCAGAATAGACCGTCAATCAAAACATCACATAAAGTGATCAATTCGATTAACCGGTTAAGGAAATGAGCTGTTGCCAAAGAGAAAACTTTGCTTTTGATATAGCAATATTTGGCAAAACAAATTGAAGAAGTTGTGAGGTAATAAAAATAGAGATCTATACTGAAACTTGTTTTAGCACTTTGATTTGGCGTCCGGCAACTCGAAACCCTCTCGGATGACTTCAGTTCCGGCCTTTCCAGAAACGGCTTGCTCAATATTTTTAAGTGAAGTGATGACAGATCTTCCACCACAGTTAAGAACAAACTGCATGGCCGCCTCTATTTTGGGTTTCATGGAACCCGGAGCAAAATGGCCTTCTTTTATGTATCGTTGCGCTTGTTCAAGAGTCACAGATCTGAGGAATTTTTGATTCTTGCCGCCATAGTTAAGCGCAGCTCCTTGAACATCAGTTGCGATTAAGAAAATATCCGCCCCAACTTCCTCTGCTAATTTTGCACCGGCCAAATCTTTATCGATAACCGCATCAATTCCTTGAAAGGCTCGTCCTTCACGTATCACCGGTATTCCACCGCCTCCGCAACAAATAACAATAAAATTCATTTCGATAAGTTTTTTGATCTCACGTTTTTCAACAATACTGACAGGCCTTGGTGACACAACCACCCGCCGGTATCCTTTAGCAGTTTTTCGCATTGGATATGGAACAGATGCAGCTTCTTTTTCCGAATAAACAGGGCCGATGGGTTTTAAGGGGTTTTTAAAGGCCGGGTCATTTTCATCCACAACCACATAACTGATAAGGCTGACCAGGGGTTGGGTATTGACCCCTATTTTCATGAGTTCGCTGTCCAATGTCGATTCTATCATGTAGCCGATTTGCCCTTGTGTTTGTGCAACCAGAATTTCCAGGGGCAATTTGGGAACCGCATTGCAGTTTTCTTGCTGTAGCAACAAGTTGCCCACCTGGGGCCCGTTACCGTGTGTGATGATGATCTTATATTTTCTGGAGAGCCTGGCTATTTGCCGAATGGGTAACTTCAGATTTTCAAATTGCTCTTCAATTGTGCCTTTCTGGCCTTTTCGGATGAGAGCATTGCCGCCAAGAGCCACTATAAGTGTTTTATTTTCGATTTTCATACAAGTTCGCTTCGCTTATTTTTATTAAATCGTAGAATTTCCGAAACGTTTATTTAAACGTTTTAAAAGCACTTCTTCCAATAAGGGCCTGCCATGATCGCGATATTCATAGTACACTCTAAGGGTGGGTTTGTCGATTGAAACAAGTTTGGGAAGATCAATGGGCGTTGCAAAGAGAACCCGTTCACAATCGACTTTATTAATAGTAATTTCCAAATCGTGAATCTGTTCTTTGCTGTATCCCATAGCAGGCAGCAGGGGGCCGATATGTGGATACTTTTCGAAAGTTTCCTTTATGGTTCCGGAAATGTAGGGTCTGGGGTCAACAATACTTGCTGCTTCATACATTTTAGCGGCAATAGTTCCGGCCCCAAATGGCATTCCTCCGTGAGTAAGCGTTGGGCCGTCTTCAACTACCAAGACACGTTTTCCCCGGATAAGATCCGGATTATCAACAAAAACCGCTGATTCAGCTAAAACAATATCGGCATTTGGAGCATGTTTTTCTATGTTTTTTTGTACGCTTGTCACCTGGTCTGTATCCGCACTATCCACTTTATTGATTATCGCTATATCTGCCATGATCATGTTGGTTTCACCGGGGTAATACAGCAGTTCGTCTCCTGCCCGGTGGGGATCAAATATTACAATGTGGACATCCGGATAATAAAAAGGCGTATCATTGTTTCCACCGTCCCAGACAATAAAATCGGCCTCTTTTTCCGCTGCGTTAAGAATTTGAAGGTAATCGATTCCCGCATAAACCACAATACCCTGATTCACCAGGGGTTCATACTCCTCTCTTTCCTCAATTGTACACTGATGCTTTTCAAAATCTTTATAACAGGCAAAGCGTTGGACAATCTGCTTCGTCAAATCCCCGTACGGCATGGGATGGCGAACAACCACAACCCTTTTGCCCATTTTCCTCATGATCTTGCATACATGGCGAGTTGTTTGTGATTTGCCGCATCCCGTCCGTACGGCACAGATAGCCACAACCGGTTTTTCCGACCTGAGCATCGTATACGTGGCGCCAATAAGTATGAAATCCGCACCACCGGCCATAGCCACAGAAGCCTTATGCATAAGGTCCACGTGGGAAATATCGCTGTAGGAAAAAGCAACCAGGTCCACTTTGTGTTGCCGAACAAGATCGGCAAGCTGATTTTCCGGATAGACGGGTATGCCGTCCGGGTAAAGTTCTCCCGAAAGCTTGGGTGGATAGCGGCGATTTTCTATATCCGGAATCTGAGCAGCCGTGAAAGCGATGATTTTGTACCGGGAATTGTTTTTAAAATAGATGTTGAAGTTGTGAAAATCCCGACCGGCGGCTCCCATAATGATGACTTTTTCAACCATACGGTTCCTCTGATAACTGTCTATGTACTGGTCAAAACCCTTTCGATTCTCTCCATGGCCCAGTCGATTTCTTGTTTTGTAATCACAAGGGGCGGCGCAAAACGAATGATGTTCTCATGGGTTTCCTTGCAAAGCAGCCCTTGCTTCATCAGCGCTTCACAATACTGGCGCGCTCCGCCGATCCCCGGGATAAATTCCACGGCGAGCATAAGGCCCTTGCCCCGCACTTCCTTTATATAGGAGCTTTTAATCTGTGACAACTTAGACAGAAAATATTCCCCCATGGCAGCAGCGTTTTCAATCATGTTCTCTTCAATCAAAACTTTAAGGGCGGTTCTGGCAACGGCACAGGCCAAAGGGTTGCCCCCGAAAGTGCTGCCGTGTTCGCCCGGACGCAACACATCCATGACTTCTTTGTTGGAAAGCACCGCAGAAATGGGATAAAAGCCCCCGGAAAGCGCTTTTCCGATAAGCGTTAAATCTGCTTCGATTCCGTCATGTTGCTCGGCCAGAAGCTTGCCCGTCCGGCCCAACCCGGTTTGAATTTCATCCAGGATCAGAACCACGTTATTCTTTTCGCAGATGGACTTGGCCTCCTTTAGAAATCCTGCAGGCGGTATAATTACCCCGGCCTCTCCCTGGATCGGTTCCACCATGAATGCGACGGTGTTGGGGGTTATCGCCGCTTCCAGGGCACTTATATCACCAAAAGGGATAATTTTGAAACCCGGGGTAAAAGGGCCAAACCCGTCTCGGGAACTTTCATTGGTGCTGAATCCAACGATGGTAATCGTCCGACCGTGGAAGTTGTTCTCACATACGATGATTTCGGCTCGATCTTTGGCCACACCTTTTACCTTGTATCCCCACTTCCGAACCGCCTTGATGACTGTCTCGACCGCCTCGGCCCCGCTGTTCATGGGCAAAACCTTATGAGAATTGGTCAGCACACAGATCTCTTTATAAAGCAGCCCTAATTGATCATTGCGGAACGCACGAGAAGTCAGTGTTAGTTTCTGAGACTGTTCGATCATCGTGCTCATGATCTTGGGGTGGCAATGTCCCTGATTGACCGCCGAATAAGCGGAAAGGCAATCCATGTATTTTTTGCCTTCCACATCCCAGACCCAAACTCCTTGACCGCGGTGTAACACCACGTCAAGAGGCTTATAATTGTGAGCCCCGAATTTGTCTTCCAATCTTATGTAATACTGCGGATCCATTTTTACGCCTCTCACATTTCTATGGATTTTCGACTGACCTTAAGAAACCGAATAAAGTTTTTCTTATCTGAATCTTGTGTAAATATTTTTGAGAATCTTTCCGTAATTTAATTAAAGTGGGTTTATTCAAATGGGAAATAAGAACTTTTTGCGGCAGATCCAGAATGGTTATACTGAGAACCATCATAATTGGGGTGTAAAGTAATCCCAAACCCGGGGCATTTCAAAGATAACACCCCGGGTCCGGGGGAAAGAGTTATTTCTGCATGGCCTTGTTGAAAATGGCTTCTGTTTTATTTGCCATGTCTTCCGCCTTCTGCGCGGAGGCTGCCGCATCGTCGGCCGCTTTTTCGGCTCGGTCTGCAGCGTTTTCAGCACGCTGAGCATCTGCATCAACCTTCTGTGTGCAATCCTGAGCCAAGGCCTTGGCAGCCTGGGCCTCTTGAAGGGCCTGCTGAACCTGATCTTCCAACATCTTCACCTGCTGGGTGGTGGCACAGCTTATGAGCGTGGCTGCCAAAAATATTAATAATACCACACACAACAAAACACGTCCATATTTCTGTATAATCATTTAATTTCCTCCTCCGATTCCTCGTGTATTAAATAAACAGCATGTTGTCAGGAGTCTGACGCTTCCATAGTAGTTGAGGCATCACCTCCTTTCTTTAGGCAACCCACACGAACCGGGACTCCGTTTTGTTTTTGAAGGGCATTTTTCACCGCCCCAAACGAGACACTACTCCAAAGATACATCTCTTTCAATCTATACATAATGTGCGCTGCCATATCCGGTATCTTTCCGTAAATATCCGGATGAACCTCCATGAATATTTCTCCGTCCTGAACCCCAATCTTCACCGGTTCATAAATAATCTCAAAGGGTGTGCCCACGTAAATCTCTTCGAAAAGGAGGGCAATATGTTCAGGGTACAAACGGATGCATCCATGGCTGACGAGACGTCCGATGCCCCACGGAAGATTGGTTCCATGAATACCATATCCGTCAAGTGACAGTCCCACCCAGTATTTCCCCAAAGGGTTATCCGGTCCCGGAGGAACCGATATAAATCCGTATTTTGGTCTTAGTGACTCTGGGACCACCCATACAGGGTTAACCTTGCGATCAGTAATCTTCCCGGTGGCCACGGGTGTTTCCCAGCCAAGATTTCCGATACCGATGGGAAATGTTGTCACCATGCCGGTTTTCGGAAGAAAGTGATACAGCCTCAATTCCGGCAGATTAATCACAACTCCTTGGTGCTGGGTCGAGGGCAAGATCCATCGGGTCGGGATGTCAATACAACGGCCGGAATCAGGGATCCAGGGGTCCATTTCCGGATATAGTAGCTGGATTTCGTTGAAGCCCAGGCCGAAATTTCTCGCAATGTCCAAAAGGGTTTCTTTGGGAGCGATGGTGTGATGCCGCATACATCCCACAACTGTTTTGCCCGTACCATAGGAGAAACCACCGGCAATTCCAGTTCGGCAGCCCATAGCCGTGAAAATACTTAACGCAAAAATAACTATCTTAAACATATGGATAAACACCATCAACAATCTTCAATTCGGTCAGTAGTCATAATTATTAACATGTTACGATGGATATAACAATCCAAAAAATATCTTTTGCATATCTTCGCCCCTGTTGATCCGAAACGAACGTTTTTCGAAAGGGACCTTATTTAGAAATACCAATTATAATTTCAAGATTCATGTTACAAGAGCAGGTGTTTTCAGGGCTTAAAACTTTATTTTAAAGGCAACATTATCACTATAAGGGAATTGTTATTCACGAAGATGAACCGATTTAACTGGCGTGTGCCATACGTGTTCAGCAAGGCAATGTGGTTTTGCCTTTGCCTGCTAGGCGACCTTTGAAAAACTTTAAGTTTTCTTGCCCTTTGCCGAGACTGTAAATAAACCCGTGAACGGAGCACAGCCGCGCCAAGAATAGCGAGACGTTTGGACAGCAGTATTTGGCTCAAAAGCCTATCATTCTTGACAGCCAGGTTGCAGTTACTCGTTCAGTGAGCCACTGTTAAAGACATCTTACAGATTGACTTGCAGGCCTTTTTCCTTCAGATATTCCTTTACCTGTCTGATACCCAAAATGCGATAATGAAAAACCGAAGCCGCGAGTAAAATCTGAGCGCCTCCCTGAACAACAGCCTCATAGAAATGTTCCAGATTACCTGCCCCGCCTGAAGCGATTACGGGCAGGTCCACTGCATCTGAAATGGCTTTGGTGAATTCCAAGTCATAACCGGCTTGTGTGCCGTCTCCATCCATGCTTGTCGGCAGAATTGCGCCTGCTCCGAGCTCCTGGCATTGCTTTGCCCAGGCTACCGCGTCTTGACCCACGGGTTTTGTGCCCCCGGAGACAACCAGTTCAAACCCGGAAGGCATCTCCTTGTTTCTTCTGGCATCCACGGCAACGGTTACCTTATCGGCACCAAACTGCGCTGTTGACCGGGCTATCAAATTTGGGTCTTTGACCGCAGCGCTGTTCATGGATATTTTGTCAGCTCCGGCCTCAAGAACCATTTCGATGTCTTGCAAAGTGGAAATACCGCCGCCCACGGTAAGGGGTATATCAATAACCGAAGAGACTTTCTCGACCCATTCGAGTCTCGTTTTTCGGTTTTCCAAGGTTGCCGCTATATCTAGCATGGCCAGTTCATCAGCACCTTCTTTTTGATAATACGCAGCATTTTCAACAGGATCGCCCGCATCTTTGAGGTCAACAAAATGGACTCCCTTCACGACCCGGCCGTCTTTCATATCCAGGCATGGCATGATTCTTACTATACTCATACTTTCTCCTTTCCAAGTTCTGCAATTGTGCTTTCTATAGTAT
>JBARSG010000022.1:0-2783 GCA_049644625.1 Desulfobacterales bacterium
GTCCAGTGCCGCCTTCGGATACCCAAACTATTTGTACCTGAACACTAGTAAATAATGTTGCACAATTACTAATATTATTACCTGGGCATAGAATTACAGGTAAAACGGCGTATAATGGTGTATCCACCTCGCCATTTCCATCAAGGTCTCTAGAAACAGTCATCGGGTCGCCGTTGGCATCCAAAATCGGGTCGCCGTTATCATCCACTAGCTGATTTTCTGTCGCTGGGTCGAAAAAACAATCTCTTATATCTTCAAGCACACTCTGCTGAACCCCTCCTACGGTTCCCATACCTTGGTTCACATATAATCGATCCGGGCCAGCATTGGTGTTACCTGCACCACAGCCAGTGGGAATGTTACTTGGATTAGCGGTTACACACGGTTGAGTAAAATTTGTCCATCCACCCGTGTTGTGAGTATCTGCATTTGAACCACTGTTTAACATTCTTCCAATGTTGCATTCAAAACCATTCGGACCTACTATAGCTTCCCAACAAATAGCAATTGGAAAATCAAAATCACCGTGCTCAAAATAACCCGCTCCAGTTCTGATAGCCACTGCGTCAGACGTTCTCTGATAATTTCCATAACCGAATATTTTTGCGAAAAAAGACGGAATCTGGGTATTATGTGTCACAACCTTAACCGCATTAATAAAATCTGTATCCGCATTATAGTCATGATTCGGAATGAAAAGATTGATCTGAGTTGTATTGGAATTTTCAGTGAAAACCCCTGGATTCCCAAAAGTCCAGTGGCCCCTTTGTACGTCTGTATCGTTTTCCGGAGAGGTCCAATTTACCTCTACAGCATTGCCTCCGCTTTTGTTTGAAGTGGCCGTGTTATAACCAGTCTGGTTTGCACCCGTGTTTATGCTGCCGTCAGCATTAAACAAGTCATTGGCTCCGGCTAAGGCGCCTGCATCGGCTGCATTTTGAATCTGATTGCGCACCACATGGCTATAGCCAAAGTCAACCGCCAAAGCTGCAAAGCCTATAAGAAAAAATAGCGCTATGGCAACGACAATAAGGCTCGCCCCTCTTTGATCCTTTTTTAATGTTAATATTACTATAAATTTTTTCATTTTATACTCTCACTTATACTCCCATATTTTTTTCTATTCATACTTCATAATAGTTGCTGCCTGAAGTTCAATAAAATCTGTATAAGACCCTTTAATAAGTTCCATCACATTCGGAAATATTAAAAAATGATACTCGTAAGTTACTGTGACTGTGAGGGTCTCGCCAGAGTCAATAGTACCGCTACTGTCGGAGTCCGTATGTACGGCTGTGGTTGTGTGAATTTGGCTTGGATCAAAGTTTATGAGCTTTGCTGCACCATAACTTGATACCACAGCTTTAATATCGTCCTCGCTAAGTCTGGATGTTGCGAAAACAATTCCCGCCCTGGCTCCCTCACGGCTGGCATTGGTAATCATAGCCTTGTTGTATAATAGAAGGCTGAATTCAATAATGCCAAAGAGAAATACTACCAGCAAGGGAAGAACCAGGGCAAACTCAACTACTGTCGCTCCATTCTGGTTTTTTATGATCATTTTCTTTTTCATTGTTCCTGATACAGCTTTACTATCATTTCTGTCCAGACCTTCCAGCATTAAATGTAAATGTGCAACTCTGGAAGTTATTCCATGTACATTAAAGTCTTGGCATATAATGTTCTTGTAGAGCCTAAACCAAAAAGTTGGGAAACCAACATGGTATAATCATATGTTACCTTAACTGAAAAGTCTACTCCGGAAGATTTGCCAATATTATCACCATTCGGAAAAATGGTGGTGGGTAACACACTACCGCCGCTAAAGTTAATTAAACGATTTGTGCAATAAGTATTGACTATATTGGTAATGCCTCCCGTATCCACTTTCTGAGTTATCCCGGCACGTGCTCCTTCCCTGCTGGCATTGGTAATTACACTTTGATCATACAAAAGTGTTCCGAATTCAATAATTCCAAAAGCCAGCAAAACCAGCAAGGGCAAAACAATTACAAACTCTACTAATGCCCCCCCTTTTTGGTCTTTTATGATTCTTTTTGTTTTCATCAATTCTAATTAGATCCCTGTCCCGTATCTATAGTAAACGTGGTTGTGGTTTCAACCGGCACTTCTTTTTCAAAAGACTTTTTGTATTTATTAACACCATGTTCGGCAGCCTGACCGTCAAGCCCAACCACCGGTTCCAGGCTTTTCCCTGCCTCGGGGTTCAAAATCTGGTTCTTTTTGGCGGATTCAAAGGATTTCCCCCAGTTCTGTTCCAGATAATCCACCCGTTTAGACTCGGGCAGGTTCCCGGCACAGCCCCATAATGTAACAACAGAGAACACAGCCAGCACTACGATCAGTATGATATTGCCTTTAAGCATCTTCATTTTCTCCTCCAATAACCCTTTTCAAATTAAATAGGACGCGGATTTTCACAGATATACACAGAAAATATTTCTTAATTTAAAAATCTTAACCATCTGTGTTCACCTGCCCGCTTGTGCCTCGCATGGCAGGCGGGTCTGTGTCCAAAAAAAGTTCATGTCCTTGGTTTTGCCTGCCCCGTTAAATTTTTCGAAGAAAACAGCGCAGCGAATTTAACTGGGGTGCCTTTGTGCCTTAGTGGCTGAACTGCTTATTCCTTCTTCTCAAAAATATGTCCAAATTCACCCTCTAACTCAGCCTCTCCAACCGCTGCTTTTTGGGACTGACCGAAAATTCCCCAGAGATAAAACTCGGCATCGTCCGGTTCTATGTAAAAATCTGTGGGTAAAGAC
>JBARSG010000023.1:0-1814 GCA_049644625.1 Desulfobacterales bacterium
GAGAGCATATAGCCCCGGCCTCAGCCTTGCCTACCCGGTGCTCAAATTTATCAAGTGCATTTTCTACATGCTTAAAATTGCGCTCTGCTTTTTTGAAATCATCGTCATTAACAGCCCTGATATCTTTTATCTGTTCAGTTGCGAGTTCGATTAATTCTTGTCGGTCCTTCAAGGTCTCCTCAAAAATTATCAACACCGCTTTAAATAAGTCCTCAGTTATTACAATCATGTTTGATTTAAATTATTCAAAATCGCAGCCCTCTAATTTTTTTACTTCCTCTCTTACATGGTTCATAAATTCTTTCGGTGTTTCGTGTTTTTTTGCTTTAGTTATGGCTCTATCATTCTCTTGCCTTGTCGTGTCTTTTGATGTTACTGTGTTTTCGGTCATGCTAACCTCCTTTACAGGGATGAGTTATTGTGTGACCCGGGCTGTCCGTGATGACTGGGAATTCCCGATCAAAATTCCTCCTTCCGGGCAGCCCGTTCTTTTGAATCACCCTTGCCGATAGGTGCTGTAAATTCTGTCTCTAAATCATCTTTTTTCTTTCTCATAAACAAACCTCCTTTCATCATCTTGCCCGGCTTTCTGAGGATTTCATTGACCTTTTCAATAATATTGCTTAATTTAAGCTTAAATACTCAAATATAAGATACACAACTTTGTGTCATCTGGGACCTTCTGAAAAAGTATGAAAAGAAGGCAAAGGAATAACTATTAACCCCAACTATTAAATGATAAACTGTTATAAATCTAATTTGCAAGTTGGTTTAAAACCAACTTTTTTCTTGACTTTTAGCTCGCATGTCCGATAATAATAATATACTCACTACCGAAGAAGCTGAACGCAAAATTCGGGAAATTCTTAAATATCGGTATTTTACCGCCTCGCCTTATTGCCGGATAAGGATGAAAGAAAGAGGCTATGATGATATTGATATAGAATTGGTTCTCTCTAAAGGTAAAGTTAAAGAACCTCCTGAATATAATACCAAATACAATAATTGGGTCTGCAAGGTCGAAGGAAAGGTCGTTGAAGGTGATAAAACTGTGGTGGTTACAGCTATTGTAAGCAACAATCAATTGTTGTGCATAACCCTATATTCTAAATAGGAAAAAAGCGCTATGAAGCTCAAATGCCCAGAATGCAACGAACTATTGAAAAAAGAATTAGGTTTATATAGGTATAAAGAGTCAGGATTGGATAATGTTTACCTCGAAAATACTACTGTGTATAAGTGCAATTGCGGTATTTCATTTCCCTCGATTTTTCGACTACCAAGATTGAACGAGTTAATCGCTGAAGCTTTGCTTACCAAACCCGCCTTGCTTGATGGTAAAGAAATTAGGTTTATAAGAAAAAATATGCATTTGTCTTCAAAAGATTTTGCCCAAAGATTGGGTATTGGGAAAACAACGCTTTCGAAATGGGAAAACAACACTCAACAGCATAGGAAAGGTTATGACAGATTCATTAGATCTTTATACTTGCTTTATAAAGAAATTAAAGGGAAAGAAAAAAGGGACCTTTTGAAAATATTTGATAGAATACAACTAAAAGAAACGGATCTAAACTACATCATAACCGCTGAAAAAGAAGGAGATGACTACGTTGTTAATCGTAGGCCAGTTCTGAGTGGCCGAGGGCAGAAACTACCAACTGTTTGGAAATCCGCTAAAGCTAAAAAAATATTTTGGTCAGTCGCAGAACGCACAAACTTTGCATTGGAGATTTCACAAACAAAAAGCGATAAAATGTTTTCATCTCAAGAAACTATGTCAACATGCACTGCTTATTAGGATGGTTAAATGT
>JBARSG010000024.1:0-3984 GCA_049644625.1 Desulfobacterales bacterium
GGATGCGGGTTGCTGGATACCGGATGCTGGATGCTGGATGTCGGTTACTGGATGCTGGGTGCCGGTTGCAGGATACCGGGCTTGGATTTCTTTTTTCGGGATGCTGAAATGAGGCACGGATTCGGAGATGCGGGATTTGACATCCATGGGATCTGGTTCCGGAAACCTTTTTGGGCGCCATTCCGGTTGATCCGCAAGACGCGACCTTTCTGCCACAACCCCGGCAACCGCATCATGAATTTTTTTCTGCTGCGCAAACTTTACCTCGTGTTTTGTCGGATGAACATTAACATCCAACTGGTCGCAGGGAACATGGATAAAAACTACTGCCACCGGAAACTGCCCCTTCATCAATCTTGAGCCATACCCTTGGAAAAGGGCATGTTGGATGACCCGGTTCCGGACAACCCTCTGGTTTACATATAGGTATATTCCCCGGGATGTGCTGCGCGTGATCCGGGGAGAAGAGATCCAGCCTTGAACGGTAAGAAAATCGGATGTAAATTCTATTTTGTTAAGATTATTTTTAATATCTTTACCGAGAACATCCACGACCCTGCCCACATCATCGCCCGTGGCCGACCAGTTTTTAACAACTTTGCCGTTGTGAATTAGCCTAAACTGAATATCGGGCCGTCCCAGCGCCATGCTTGAAACCATATCTGCGATATGCCCCATCTCTGTGTTTACGGTTTTTAAAAATTTTCGCCGGGCAGGCATGTTAAAGAAAAGCTGCCTGAAGGTGACCATGGTCCCTAAGGGAGCTCCGACCTGGGAAACCTTTTTTATTGTACCGCCTTCAACCACAACTTCTGTTCCTGTTTGGGAGGTCTGGTCTCTGGTTACCAGACAGAATTTGGAAACAGCGGCGATGCTCGGCAGGGCCTCACCCCTGAACCCCAGGGTATTGATTGCAAACAGATCCTCGTCTTTGTATATTTTGCTGGTTGCGTAACGTTCCGGCGCCAGCAAAGCATCATCGCGGTTCATTCCGCTGCCGTTGTCGGACACCCGGATCAGAGAACGTCCGCCTTTTTCCACTTCTATGATGATTCTTGTGCTGTCTGCATCCAGCGCATTCTCCACAAGCTCCTTGACAACGGAAGACGGGCGCTCGACAACTTCGCCCGCAGCGATTTTGTTTGAAAGGATCTCAGGAAGTATTTTTATTTTGGACATCATTCGTGTTTGCTGTTACCTATTTTTCTTGTTCAAGCAGGGTGCGGAGTAAAAAATCCGCATCCATGGGCGACAGGTTGAATTTCAGGCATGTCTCCTCGATGAGCGCCTTTAATTTTTTTTCCTTGTTATACTTCCGTTCTTCGGAAACCCACTTGACGGCTTTCCTCAAAGCTTCTCCTTTTGGCTGAATACTCATGACTGAATTTCCTTTACTGATAATCAATATGTTTTAATTGTCTTTTATAGATTTGGTTTTTTCTTGTGAAAATCTGTGTTTTGCTCGAAATTGTATGCTAATTTAATAAGCTTTCCTTCATCAAAATGTTTTGCCATTATCTGGAGCCCGATGGGAAGTCCTTTTGATGAAAACCCGCAAGGAACGGAAATGCCGGGTATTCCGGCAAGGTTTGCTGAAAGGGTAAAGATGTCGGATAAATACATGGTCAGCGGATCATCCACCATTTCACCTATCTTAAACGCCGGGGTGGGTGCTACCGGCGACAGGATCACGTCACAGCTTTCAAATGCCTTTTTAAAATCTTCTATGATCAACGTTCGGACCTGGGATGCCTTGCCGTAGTATGCATCGTAATATCCTGCAGAAAGCGAGTATGTGCCCAGAATGATGCGCCGCTGCACTTCCGGGCCGAACCCTCTGGAACGAGTGCTTTTGTACATTTCCATGAGACTTTTTTTATTCTTGTCCCTGTAACCATACTTAACCCCGTCGTACCGGGCAAGATTGGAACTGGCCTCTGCAGGTGCAATCACATAATAGGCAGCAACCGCATGTTCCGTGTGAGGCAGCGAGACTTCAACGCACCCGGCTCCCAGCTCTTGAATTTTTTCAACGGCATGTTTGACCGCATAGGAAACATCGGGATCCAGACCTTTGGCGGCACTGTATTCCTTTGGGATGCCGATAACCATCCCCTTTAACCCATTTTTAAGAAAAACCGTATAATCCGGCACATCTTCAGGCACTGATGTGGAATCGGCGGAATCGTAACCGGAAATAACATTCATTACCATGGCGCAATCGGTGACATCCTTGGTCAGCGGACCGATCTGATCTAAAGAGGAAGCAAATGCGACCAGGCCGAATCGGGAAACCCTGCCATATGTGGGTTTCAACCCGACAACACCGCAGTGTGACGCGGGTTGACGGATCGACCCGCCGGTATCGGACCCCAATGATCCTATGCACATATCCGCGGCGACCGCCGCTGCGGAGCCTCCGCTTGAACCGCCGGGGATACGCGTCAGGTCCCAGGGGTTATGGGTCGGTTTGAAGCCGGAGTGCTCTGTGGATGAGCCCATGGCAAATTCATCCATATTGGCCTTGCCGACAATTACAGCACCTTGTATTTTCAGCTTTTTTACCACGGTAGCATCGTAGGGCGGTATGAAATTTTCGAGAATTCTGGAAGCACAGGTAGTCCGCAGACCCTTTGTACACATAAGATCTTTCAGTGCCAGAGGAATACCGGTCAAGGGCAAAATGTTCCCTTGTGAGATTGCTTTATCGGCAATCTTTGCCTGGGCCAAGGCCATTTCACTGTCCAAGGTAATATATGCACCCACGTGATCCTCTACAGCGTCGATACGATCAAGGACCGCCCGGGTCAGTTCCTGCGAAGATATTTCTTTTTTCTTTAAAAGCATGTGGGCTTTTTTTATCGTAAGTTCATACAGTTTCATACTTGTTGTTCCTTTTTACGAGTTAATCACTTTTGGAACGATAAAATTTCCATCCTCTTTTTCAGGGGCATTGGAAAGTGCCGAATCACTGTCAAAACTTTGTTTTTCATCATCTTCCCGAAAAGCGTTGGTCAGAAAAATGGCATGAGAGGTCGGCGTCACACCCTGGGTGTCGACGGATTTTAATGTATCGACATATTCCAATATGGTTCCAATTTGTACGGCAAACTTGTCTATAAGTACCTTGTCAACATCAAGACGGGCAAGGTTTGCCACATGAAGGACTTCCTGTTTTGTAATTTTCATAATATCTCCTTAATCCGGATAAACCTGAAAATTGCCACAAAGTCACAAAGACACAAAGGAAAAATGTTTGTTAAAATTCATTTTTGTGTCTTGGTGGCGAATATGTTTTGCCATAAAAATAACAAAATTCAATTTAAGAAACTATCGCTGAACGATGATTGCTTTTATGTTTTCTTTTTTTAACCTGTTGAATATGATGCCGGCTTCGGCTCTGTTTTTGAAAGACCCTATCCTTATTCTATAAAAGATGCCCTTCCCTGGAATCTTTCCCATGCTCCTATATGCAGGGTATCCTCTTTTTTTAAACTTTGCCACCATGTTATCGGCAATTTTTGAATCTTTTAATGCGGCTACCTGAATAGTAAAATTTTTATTGTCTTCGGCTGATTTTCTAACAGCGGCGGTCTTTGCTTTTGGAGCTGTTACGGTATTTTTGGATACGGCCGGTTTTTTTGCCGTAGAAACGGTTTCTTTGGGCAACGGCTTTGGTTTATTTTGGGGTATATCCGCTTTTAGCCTCTCTTCACCGCCGGTATTTTTCAGGGCCTCATAAAATTCCATCTTGGTCTTATTCTCCGCAGAGTTTGAATCTATTTTGTATCGGTCGAATTCCTTCTTGATAACAGCTTCCTTTAAAGCGGCCAGTTCGTTTTCAAGCTTTTCCATGTCAAACTTTACAGGGACGGTCCCTCTTCCCACGAAAATACCCAGGACAAACATCCATGCACATGCAAAAAAGGTCAGGCAAATCCATAGGGTCAACTCTTTGCGTGTCCACTGAGTCGAAGATTTCTT
>JBARSG010000025.1:0-2182 GCA_049644625.1 Desulfobacterales bacterium
AGGTATTACACTATCAGTATCCTCCTTCACACGCAAATCAATTTTTTTATCATGTCCCTTGCGGGTCATAAAAAAGCCGCCATTTTCTGTGTCATAAAATAATTTTATTTGTTCGTCCATGAGTTCAAGGGCCCATTCCAGCCATCCTGGATTAAAATCAGCTTCATAAAGATCCATAAGACCCTGGATTAAAAAAGCATAGTCGCTGGCCATACCGACAATTTTTCTCTCTCCTTTACGCCATCGTCTGTAAAGGAGTTTGGTTTCAGAATGATAAAGATTTTTTTGGATAAATTTGGCAGCCTTTCGAGCCGCCATCAGGTATCTTTCGTCTTCCAACACTTGATACGCCCTGGACAAGGCGGATATCATAAGGCCATTCCAAGAGGTAAGGATTTTATCGTCCAGGTGTGGTCGGGGTCTGGCGGCTCGAGCCTGTAACAGTTTAATTTTAGATTCCTTCAACATTTGGGCGATATCATTTTTCGATCTGCGGAATTTATCAGCGGTCTCATCCAAAGAATGAGCAGCGAATAAAATATTTTTACCTGTAAAATCCCCATGTGGATCATATTCGACATTTCCATGGGATTGGACTCCGTAGTGGTATGAAAATATTTCACCCGGCTCAGGACCTAATACAGCATGGATCTCTCTTTGCTCCCATACATAGAAAGTCCCCTCGATCTTCTTTTTATTACCCCCATTTTCGCCTGAGTCCGGCGGTATACTATCAGCATCTTCCGCTGAATAAAATCCGCCATCAGGATGGGTCATATCCCGCAGAACATAGTCGGAGGTTTCCCTGACAACCTTTTCAAAAAACGGGTCATGGGTAATCAGAAAAGCATCCAGATAGTTTTTTAACAGCTGGGCATTGTCATACAGCATCTTTTCAAAATGAGGGACATGCCATTTAGCGTCTGTGGAATAGCGATGAAATCCTCCGCCCAGTTGATCATAAATTCCGCCGGTTGCCATGGCACGGAGTGTAAAATTTGCCATTTCAAGGGCGGTATCGCCTGACTCATCTTTTTTGACGCCATTTTTAGCATAAAAATAATAAGCATATAAAAAATTCTGAATTGAAGGAGACGGAAACTTTGGAGAAGGGCTAAACCCGCCTAACTTTCGGTCAAATCTCGTGGAAAAATTATTCAGGGCGTTATCCAGCAAGTTTGTATCAATGGGTCCATGGCTTGAAGACCATGATAGGTGATTTGTTATAATTCTTGATAATTCCTGACCCGAAGAGAGCAGTTTTTTCTTTTTTGAAGGATCGTTCCAGGCTGCGGAAATAAGTTTCAAAAGGTCGGTCCATGACAGCATCCCTGATTTCGCCACAGGAGGGAAATAGGTCCCGCCGTAAAAAGGCTTCAATTCGGGGGTAAGAAAAACATTTAGCGGCCATCCGGCTGAACCGATTAGGGCTGAAACCGCAGTAATGTAAATTTTATCGAGATCGGGCCGCTCTTCCCTGTCCACTTTGATACATACAAAGTTATGGTTCATCAGCTCAGCGATGTTGGGATCCATAAACGATTCTTTTTCCATAACGTGACACCAGTGACAGGTTGAATAGCCGATGGATAACAGGATAGGTTTATTTTCTGTTTTTGATTTTTCAACGGCTTCATCTCCCCACGGATACCAGTCAACCGGATTATAGGCATGCTGGAGAAGATACGGACTTTTCTCATGAATAAGCCGATTCGGCCTTGACTTGGCTTCAGACATCATATTCTCCTGATCTGAGATAGAGACTCAGGGATTGTATAAAAAAACGAGAAAAACCAGAACAATAACTATGAAAATACGCTTTACCAACATCAATATGGGCTCTGATTCGGTTTTTTCTCCTTTGAGAACCCCTGAGTTCCTAACGAAAAAGTTTTATTTTAACTGTTGACAAATTCGCGTGACAGGAATATTGCCTTTTAATAATCATTATCATTATTATTGGGTTGTCAAACACCCCAACAATAATTCTTCCCATGTATGGAAAAATCATCGCGAATTAGGCGGTAATTTTTATGTCAGAAAAAAAACTAGTAAAGGCGGCTAAGCCGAAGAAGTTGGCGGATCCCATTAAGCACGCTCGGTTGATGATTGCCCATATCGACAAAAAGCGCAAAGCCCTGGGCATCGACAAGGCCAGGGAAAGGGTGCTCATGGATATGGC
>JBARSG010000026.1:0-15150 GCA_049644625.1 Desulfobacterales bacterium
AACATATATTATTAAACTGATCGCGAAAAAAATCAATGTTCCTTTTGTAAAGGGTGACGCAACCAAATTCAGCGAAACCGGTTATGTGGGCGGTGATGTAGAAGATCTTGTCCGGGATCTTGTACAAGAAGCTGACGGTGATATTGAACTGGCTCAATACGGTATCATCTATATCGATGAAATCGATAAAATTGCGTCAAACCGGAATATTATTGGTGTTGATGTATCACGGTCAGGGGTTCAGCGCGCGCTTCTAAAACCCATGGAAGAGACCGAAGTCGATTTAAAGGTGCCCCATGATCCGATTTCAATGATTCAGGAAATCGAACGCTTTCGCAAGACCGGTAAACGGGACAAACGTGCGGTCAACACCAGTAATATATTGTTCATTATGAGCGGCGCTTTTGGCGATCTGGCCCGGATTGTTAAAAAACGAATTGCCGACCAGCAAATCGGTTTTGGAGCAAAAATTAAAAATCACCGGGATGATATAGACATTCTTCAAAAGGTTAAAGCCGAAGATTTGATAGAATTCGGATTTGAAACCGAATTTGTCGGTCGTCTGCCGGTAAGGGCTGTTTTTGAAAAATTGACCCAAGAGGATCTTTTTGAAATCCTGAAAAATCCCAGCAACCCGGTCATTCTGGGTAAAAAACTCGATTTTGCAGCATATGATATTGACGTGAAATTTGAGAACAAGGCCCTTCGTATTCTTTCTGAAAAAGCCTTCAATGAAAACACCGGTGCCAGAGGCCTGGTTAGTGCCGTGGAAGGAGCACTTCTTTTGTTTGAAAAAAAATTGCCATCGAGCGATATTAAAAAATTTCCGGTAACTGTTTCCGTAATCCAAGATCCCGACAAATCGCTTGAAAACATGATGTCATTATCAAACCGTAGCGAATTGGAAGAAACATTTGAAAAGCTTGTTCGTGAAGAAAAAGAATTTATCATAACCTACTTGAACGCCAACAAGAAAAACCTGTCGGAAAAATACGGTCTTACGTTGACGCCTTCTCGCATCCAAGTGGTGGCCTCTTATTACTCAGGTCATATTATGGATATCGAAAAGGTGATCAACAAAATCAAATCCTTTTATGATGACATTAAAAAAATAGAACTGTTATTTTTTAAAAACAACGACATTAACATTGTCCTGGAAGATGATGCCGTGGATTTTATTATCGAACAGTTTGAAAAGAACGATATTAATATTGAAGATTATTATGAACAGCTGACAGACGATTTTAAACACGGTTTGAATTTGATTCGGGAAAAAACCGGAAAAAACCGTTTTTTTATTACAAAAAGCGCTCTTTTGAATCCCGAGGCTTTTATCAGCGAATTCATTAAAGATGAGCTGAAACATGGATTGTTGCCCGACGCTTGAACCCTGGACCCTGATCTAATAATCAATTGTTAATTGTTAATTATTAACCATTGTTTATTAACTATTATTTCCTGAACCTTGAACCCCAATTATCCATATGATCGGAATATCAAAACTTTACTGCGGAACCGTTGAGCCGTCGGATGCCCTTCGTTATGGGCGAATGTCATCAAAATTACCGTCCCACCTTTTACAGTTTTCCAGCGATAAACGGCCGGTAATTGTCTGGAATATTACAAAGCGATGCAACTTAAAATGCGTGCACTGTTATGCCCACGCAAAAAACATGGCCTTTGACAGTGAGCTTTCGACTCGGGAAGGCAAAAATCTGTTGGATGATCTTGCAGAATTCGGTGTTCCGGTTATCTTATTTTCCGGTGGTGAACCGATGACCCGGAAGGATCTTCCTGAACTTGCGGCCTATGCCGTCAAAAAGGGTATGAGAGCCGTTATCTCAACAAACGGAACCCTGATTACCCCTGAAAAAGCCCAAACCCTGAAAGAAATCGGTCTTTCATATGTGGGCATAAGTCTGGATGGAATGGAAGAGATTAATGACCGGTTCAGAGGCGTCAAGGGAGCTTTCAGAGCGGCGTTGGAAGGAATTGAAAACTGTAAAAAAGCAGGTATAAAAGTTGGGCTTCGCTTTACAATCAACAAATCGAATGTAGCTGAAATCTCAAAAATTTTTAATCTGCTCCAAGAGATGGATATTCCGAGAGCATGCTTTTATCATCTGGTGTATGCGGGTCGTGGAACAAAGCTCGTAAAAGAAGATCTTTCTCATCAGGAATCCCGAAACGCCGTGGATCTTATCATGGATCTTACAAAACAATTACATGACAAGGGGCACATTAAAGAAGTATTAACCGTGGACAATCACGCGGACGGCCCGTACCTTTATTTGAGGCTGCTTAAGGAAAATCCGGAGCGGGCCCGGGAGGTTCTGGAACTTCTTCAAATGAATGAGGGCAACAGCTCCGGCATAGGCATCGGCTGCATCAGCTGGGATGGAGAGGTGCATGCCGATCAATTCTGGCGTCATTACAGTTTCGGCAACGTCAAAGATCGGCCCTTTTCTGAAATCTGGACCGACACCTCGGATCCGCTTATGAAAAAACTTAAGGAGAAAAAAAAGCACGCCAAGGGAAGATGTGCAACCTGCAGATGGCTGGACATCTGCGCCGGCAATTTCAGGGTACGGTCCGAAGCGGTAACCGGTGATATCTGGGCACCGGATCCGGCATGTTATCTGACAGATGAAGAAATAGCATGAATATTTATTAAAAAAAACAGGAGCTACTATGCTTTTCCCCGAATACAGGCCAAGACGGTTGCGACAAAATGATGCGTTTCGACGGATGATTCGCGAAACCAGACTTTCGGTAGATGACCTGATCCTCCCTCTTTTTGCCATTGACGGCAAAGGGATTAAAAATCCAATCGATTCCATGCCCGGACACTTCCAGCTGTCCATCGACCACCTGGTTACCACGTCAAAAAAAGCATGGGAACTGGGTATCCCGGCGATAATGCTTTTTGGAATACCGGACAAAAAAGATCCCCTGGCAACCGGCGCTTATGCCAAAGACGGCATCGTTCAGAAAGCGACCCGTGCTCTCAAAGACAAGATACCCGATCTTAATGTCATAACCGATGTGTGTCTGTGCCAGTACACGGATCACGGCCATTGCGGGTTTGTTGACGGTCAAATCATAGACAATGACGCCACCCTGGATCTTCTTGCCAGAACCGCACTGTCTCACGCAAAAGCCGGCGCGGATATGGTTGCCCCGTCCGATATGATGGACGGCCGTGTGGCGGAAATTCGCAATATTCTGGATGAAAACGATTTAAGCAATATCCCGATAATGTCATATGCCGCCAAATATTGCTCCGCGTTTTACGGACCGTTCCGTGATGCCGCGGACTCCGCCCCCAAATTCGGAGATCGACGGACTTACCAGATGGACCCTGCCAATGCGCTGGAGGCCATTCGGGAAGTGAGCATGGACATAGAAGAAGGGGCGGATATCATAATGGTAAAACCGGCCCTCCCTTATCTTGACATTGTCTGCCGCATTCGCGAAGAGATAGATCTTCCCCTGGCAGCCTATAATGTCAGCGGTGAGTATGCCATGATAAAAGCAGCTGATAAAATGGGGTGGATAGACGGAAAAAAAGTCATGATGGAGTCTCTCACGGCCATTAAGCGAGCCGGTGCCGATATGATCCTGACATATTTCGCTATTGAAGCTGCCCAAGAATTAAGAACAGAGCCTAGTTTCCATCCATAAATGGCTATTTTTCCGATGAGCGGCGTTCTCCGCGGGTTTCCGCCCTCGACGTACTTCAAGTACGCCTCGGGCAAAAACCCTTGTGCGGCCTTGCTCATCGAAAAAATCCCTCATTTATAAATTGGAAACTACTTAGTGCTCAAAGGTATTTATGGATGGGCATGAGCTAGCTATTCCAAATGATATAGTTCAATAAGTTTCGGTAAAACACCTAAATACCCGCCGGCGCTGAAATGACATTTACTCTAAAAATCGTCATAACCCTTCATGGTTCAGATTTGTGAGGTGAACCTACAATCTCTGAACCCATCCTGCCTAGTGAAATTCTGCTATGCAGACCCCCTTCGGGGGATTTCACCGGGGAACCTCTATTGGGATGCACAAATCTGGGCTTTAGCGCGGCTACATCAGATTAAAGTAATCTTTAGCGAGAATTTCAGCGTGGGCTCCGTCATAGAAGGGGTCCGTTTTGTGAATCCATTTGCAGAAAATTTCGACTTAGGCAGTTGGATCTCTGAATAATGAAAAGGGGCGCAGTCATGGTTTTTCCGGTATCGGGTGTTGAAGTTTTTCCTTTAGTTCCGTTTATCGTTGCATTTATTGTTTCTTTTTTTACTTCCATGGGAGGGGTATCCGGCGCTTTTTTGATTCTCCCGTTTCAAATGAGCATCCTAGGGTTTACCAGCCCTTCGGTGAGTCCGACAAATCTGGTTTACAACATCGTTGCCATACCCAGCGGAGTTTATCGATATATCAGGGAAGGAAGAATGGCGTGGCCTCTGGCCTGGGTTATCATCGCAGGCACATTACCGGGTGTATTTATGGGTGCTGTTTTTAGAATTAAATACCTTCCGGATCCGAAAAACTTCAAATTTTTTGTGGGTTGTGTCTTGTTTTATATTGCTATTAGGCTGCTTTATGACCTGACCGGGAAAGCCGGCCCAAAAAAGAAAAAAACCAGAGAACTTGAGGAAAAATTCAAGGAAAGGTCAGTTCAAATCCGCTCCGGGCAACACGCTGGCTTAGAAAGAAAAGCGGCGGTAAGGACCGTCAGATTTTCTTTTACAAACTACACCTATGAGTTTTACGGTGAAACGTTTTCATTTAATACCATCATTCTTTTTACGCTGACTTTTATTGTGGGGATAATCGGCGGCACATACGGCATTGGCGGCGGGGCGATAATCGCGCCGTTTTTGATGGCATTTTTCGGACTGCCGGTTTATACCATTGCCGGCGCTGCATTGCTGGGAACATTTTTAACATCTATTGCCGGTGTCGCTTTTTATAGCTTAATTGCTCCCATATACGCCGATACAGGTCTGGCGATTGCTCCTGATTGGATGCTGGGTGCGCTTTTTGGTGCCGGCGGTTTTTTCGGAATGTACTGCGGCGCCAGGTTACAAAAATATTTTCCCGCCAGAGCAATAAAACTTATATTGGGAATTGCAATTCTTTTTCTCGCATTAAAATACATCATCAATTTTTTGACATAATAACAAACTAAAAATCTAAAAATTATTCTTCTAACCCTAAACCCTGAACCGTGAACGCTTTTAAAAAATCTAATGAGTTGGAAATTGGTTTTGTGATCATAGTGTTACTCGGTTTCGCGATCAAGCAAGGCGGCATGCGCAGCGGCCAGGCGAGCAACGGGCACCCGAAATGGCGAACACGATACGTATGTCAGACCGAGCTGATGACAAATTCGGATGGACTCGGGGTCGCCGCCGTGTTCTCCGCAGATCCCGCATTCCAGATCCGGTCTCACTGCACGTCCTTTTCTTACGGCAATGCCCATTAATTCTCCTACCCCGTCCCGATCGATGGTGGCGAAGGGATTTTTAGGCAGTATTCCCGCGCTGAGGTACTTCATCAAAAAACTCGATTCCGCATCATCCCTGGAAATGCCGAATGTTGTTTGGGTGAGGTCATTGGTGCCGAATGAGAAAAACTCGGCGTATTGGGCCAGCTGGTCGGCAGTTAACGCTGCACGGGGTATTTCAATCATGGTTCCGAACTTATAATCAATCTCGATTTGCTGCTCTTCCATGACCTTGCGGGCTTCCTTCTCGAGCATTTCGCGTTGGACTTTCAGTTCATTGACATGGCTGGTCAGGGGGATCATAATTTCCGGATGAACCTCTATTCCGTCCTTGGCCACCAAACATGCCGCTTCAAAAATGGCTCGAACCTGCATGGTCGTCAGTTCCGGGATCTGAATCCCCAGGCGCACTCCCCGCATTCCGAGCATGGGATTGGTTTCCCTGAGTTTTTCTACCTGTTTGAGGATACGATTCTTGTTTTTAATTTGCATGAGCAGCGTATCAACGGTTTCAAGTGTATCTGCATCCCTCAGGCGCATCTTTAGATCCGTCAAGTCATTCACCAGGTCCTCGTGATTAGGCAAGAACTCATGCAGCGGCGGATCAATCAAACGGGTAATCACCGGCAGGCCGTCCATTGCCCGGAACAGGCCTGCAAAATCCTCCCGTTGAAAGGGTAACAGAGCATCGAGAGCTTCTTGTCTCTCAATCGGCAAATCAGCCATAATCATTTTGTGTAAATACGGAAGTCGTTTGGCCTCAAAAAACATGTGTTCTGTCCGACACAATCCAATTCCTTCTGCACCATAGGAACGGGCGCGTTCCGCATCTGAAGGGTAATCGGCATTGGTCCAGACACCCAAACGGCGGAATCCATCCGCCCAGTCCAGCAGTTTTATCAACCAAGGATCTTTGATATTCGGAACCGTTGTTTTCAGCTTGCCTGCATAGACTTCACCGAAAGTGCCGTCAATGGATATCCATTCGCCCTCTTTTATAATTTCTTGTTTTATAGTCATCTGGCGTTTATTAATATCGATATCCAAGTCTGATACACCGACGACCGCAGGCTTGCCGAATTGACGCGCCACCAAGGCCGCATGGCTCGTCCGTCCTCCGCGACTGGTCAGAATTCCCTTGGCCGCCAGCATACCGTGGACATCATCCGGTTTGGTTTCGGGCCTCACCATGATTACATCCTTGCCCTCTTCTTTGGACCATGTTTCAGCCAGGTCGGCATCAAACGCAACCATGCCGCAGGCTGAGCCAGGGGAAACGTTCAGTCCGTATGCCAGAAATTCGCCTTTGTTTTTTGCAGCGGCCTTGGCATGGAGATCAAACTGCGGATGTAGAAAAAAGTCCACCTGTTCCGGAGTGATGCGCATTACTGCTTCTTCAGGGGTAATGAGTCCTTGTTCAACCATTTCCACTGCAATGCGGACGGCCGCTTGTGCCGTGCGTTTTCCGTCACGCGTTTGAAGTATCCAGAGTTTATCCTTTTCAATCGTGAATTCGATATCCTGCATTTCACGATAATGGTCTTCCATCCGCTGAGCTATGTTTTGAAATTGTGAATACGTTTCCGGCATCTCGGTTTTTAATTCCGAGATGTCTTTGGTCAAACGGATGCCGGCGACCACATCCTCTCCTTGTGCGTTTGTTAAATAATCGCCTTCAATACAATTCTCTCCGGTCGAACTGTTGCGCGTCATTGCAACGCCGGTAGCGCTATCATCACCCATGTTTCCAAACACCATGGTCATGATAGTTACTGCCGTACCAAGATCGTGGGAGATACCTGCAGCGTTACGGTAATCGATCGCCCGTTTTCCGTTCCAACTTTTGAAAACCGCTTGGATTGCCATTTCCAATTGGGTGTAAGGATCGGTCGGAAAAGCGTGATTGGTATAATGGTTGAAAATAACTTTGAATTGTCCGGTTAAAGACTTCCAGTGGTCAGCTGTCAATTGGGAATCAGTCTCAACCCCGGCTTTCTTGCGAGCCTCGGAAATTTTTCTTTCAAACACTTCATCAGGTATTCCTGTTACAACATTGCCGAACATCTGGATCAGGCGACGGTATGCATCAAACACAAAGCGTTCATCTCCGGTCAACGCAATCATTCCTTGCACGGTTTGGTCATTCAATCCAATGTTGAGAACGGTATCCATCATTCCCGGCATGGAAAACTTTGCTCCGGATCGGCAGGAAACCAGTAGAGGGTTCACGGGATCACCGAAATTCTTGCCGCTGGCCGCTTCCACGGAACGGAGAGCTTCTCGCACCTGCTCCCACAGGGTTTTCGGAAAAATTTCTTTTGAACTCAAATAGGCGTTGCAGGCTTCGGTTGTTATGGTGAAACCGGGGGGCACCGGGACATTAATCCGCGTCATTTCGGCCAGATTTGCTCCCTTTCCTCCCAGAAGCCCGCGTACATCCGAGTGGATAGCCTCGGCATATTGTTCCGCCTGTTTAATTTCATCAAAAAGATATGCCCATTTTTTTGACATACCAATACGTCTCCCAATTGAAAAATAACGAGTTAATATTAAAAGATTTTAATAGCTCCATAGAAACTATAGATTCAAACGCGAACACCACCTAAATCGATCCTTCTTGCAAGGGCGACACGTCCTTCGGATATGGAATGTTGGAATGTTGATTTCAAAAGAATGTTATTTGCTTATTTAATCCTCTGTCAAGAGAAATTTTCCGATAACCCCCGGCCCAGATAGAACTTACTTAGAGGCTACACCCCAATTGGAATAATGGCCCCGGTGAAATAGAAAAAAGTTTTACCCCGGTCAAACAAATTTCTGGTTTAACTGAGCAGGCTGGGTAAAAATGATGGGTTTGAAAGAGATTTTTATTAAGAATTTGTCTGGCCTTTTTAAGTATTTAACTATATAATCAATTTTAATATACAATCATTTTGTGACAATAATAAATTGATGGTTTCGTAAAAATTATGGTTCCATAAATGACTATGGGAGCGTTTACAAAATGAAACTCGGAATTATAGGTCTCCCCGGATCAGGGAAATCAACGATATTTGAAGCATTAACGCACAGCATTCTTCCCGAAGGCCATAAGGGTGAAAATCGTATCGGTACGATACCGGTTCCTGACCAACGTTTGGCAGTCTTAACTGAGATGTATAAACCCAAAAGGACCATTTATGCCCAGGTAGAATATTTCCTTCCGGGAATGCTGGGGCAAAAAAAAGATCAGAAAATTTGGAATCAGACAAGGGACTGTGATGCTTTGATTCATGTGATCCGAAATTTCAGTGTATACGGTCTTGAAAAACCCAGACCCTATCAGGATTTTCAAGCCATGGATCAGGAACTGATATTCGCTGATCTTGTTGTGGTTGAAAAAAAGCTGGAAAATGTTGAACTGGACAGAAGACGGAATAAGAAGACGTCTCCTCAGGAAGTTTCGCTTTTAAACCAATGTCTTAAAAATCTTGAAAACGAGATGCCTTTAAGAAAGTGCCCGGATCTTGCATCTGCCCATCATTTAAGGGGCTATGCTTTCTTATCCGCAAAACCCATGCTGGTTATGTTTAATAACGAAGATGAGGATGACGCGATTCCTGAAGTAAAAGATTTGACGTCCACGGAAAATTGCACGGTGATAAGGGGTAAACTCGAACAGGAACTTGCCCAGATGTCCGTTGAAGAAGCAGAGGAGTTTTTGTCTGAGTTCAATATTTCAGCATCTGCCATGGACAGGGTCATCAAACAATCCTATGAACTGCTTGGTCTTGTCTCTTTTTATACCGTGGTTAACGATGAAGTAAAAGCCTGGACCGTAAAAAAACAGACCCAAGCCGTTGACGCGGCAGGGGTGATCCATACAGATATGCAAAAAGGGTTCATACGTGCAGAGGTGGTTTCCTATGAAGACCTCATGACCGCAGGCACCTATCATGAAGCCAGAAAGAAAGGAAGTGTAAGGCTTGAGGGAAAAACTTATGAGGTTCAGGACGGAGATATTATAACCTTTCGTTTTAACGTATGATCTGCCTGTATAATGAGTCGATTAGTTTTTTTCGATTCAATAGTGTCTGTGCAGATAGATTATTCACCCAGGGAACAACTGTTGACCTTGTCGGAAAAGTACGGGCAAAGCAAATTGTGCAAAAGGCAAAGCCCGGCCAATGGATTCAGGATCAAAGCGGCAAATGGTATCAGAAAAAATAAACCGCTATAAAACTTTTATAAATTCATCACAAGAAATTCGGGATAGCTGATTCGGTACATTGGATTTTGAATGTGTTCGCTTTTGCAGTGCGGGCAACGACTCGGGCGGGTATAACGCTTTCGATTTTCAAAAACATATCCGCACCCCAAACACTCGGCAGGTATGATAATAAGTTTTTTTCTCTGAGCAGTTACAGAACGCGCAATATGAGAAAGATGCGCATAGACCTCTTTTTCCCGAATTCCTATGGTCCGGGAGAGTTCTCTGGCGCTCATCTCTTTATTATCCAAAAGTTCAATCATCTGCTTTCGTATGGTCTTCACGCAACCCTTGTTTTTTGGTTTAAGATTGTCCCCACGTAACCCTGAGAACCTCCTGGTAGGTGGTTTTTCCTGCCAGCAGTTTTATCAAAGCGTTTTCTCGCAGCGTGATCATTCCCTCTTTTTTGGCCTGGGTAGCAATGGCTTTGAAATCGGCGTTGGCGGTGGTCATCTCTTTCAATGATTCCGAGTAAGGAATCACTTCAAAAATGCCGGTCCTGCCGTAATAACCGGTTCCTCGACATCTCTGGCAGCCCTTGCCGCGTTTTAGTTTTATCCGGCCGTTTTGTCCCACATCCAAACCCATGGCTTTCAATTCCGTGGCTTCCATCTCAAAAGATTCCATGCAGTGATTGCAGATTTTTCTAACCAGACGCTGAGCCATTATGCCTACCAGGGTGCTCTGGATCAGAAATGAAGGAACTCCAAGATCCAGGAGCCGGGTAATGGATGAAGGGGCGTCGTTTGTATGCAGGGTAGATAAAACCAGGTGTCCGGTCAATGCGGCCTGAACAGCATTTTCAGCCGTTTCAAGATCTCTCATCTCCCCAATCATGATAATGTCAGGATCCTGCCTCAGAATATTCCTCAAAATCGTGGCAAAAGTGATTCCTATAACCGGCTGAACGGCGATCTGGTTGAAACCCTCATGAATCATCTCGATGGGGTCTTCTACAGTGGTGATATTTATTTCAGGCGTGTAGAGATCCCGGAGAGTTGAATAAAGGGTGGTCGATTTTCCACTTCCCGTGGGACCACAAACAAGCACAATTCCATGGGGCATATTGATAAATTTATTATACCGAATTAAATCCGTGGAGGTAAAACCCAGCTTTTCCAGGTCCTGAAAAAGTATGTTCGGGTCCATGACTCGCATGACTACCTTCTCACCAAAAGCCACAGGTATGGTCGAGACCCGTATCTCAATCTCGACCCCTTCCTTATCGATTTTAATTCTTCCATCCTGGGGTTTTCTTTTTTCTGCCATGTCCAGCCTGGACAGGTTTTTTATCCTGCTTATTATAGCGGAATGGACATTCTTTGGAAGTTGATACACGGTGTGCAAAACTCCGTCGATTCGCATCCGGATGAGGCTTACATCCCTTTTAGGCTCAATATGAATATCGCTGGCCCTCTGATCAAATGCATAGGTAAAGAGGTGGTTCACCGCATTGACAACATGCTGATCGGTGGAGGGAAGTTCATCGGAGGGCTTCAATCGGACATACTGTTCGAGATTGCCCAGATCCACCGAAAGGCCGGCAAACTGATGTTCAGCTGCGGTAATGGAGCGCTTGAAACCGAAGAATTCATTAATTAACTTAACAATGTCGGATTTTGTACTTACAACGACCTTGACTTTGAGTTGGCTGGCCCGAGCAATATCTTCCATAACCTCCACATTAAAAGGATTCGGCGTTGCCACGGTCAGATATCCGTCCTTAATGCCGATGGGCAGTGCCAGGTGTTTCATGGCAAAGCTTCGAGGAATGGTTGTGGTCACCAGATTGAGATCCAGTTTGAGGGGATCAATCTTCTTAAACGGAATTTTCCATTCTTCTGCAAGGGCCTGGAAAATGAGCTCTTCATCGATTACCCTGGCGTCGGGGCCGGGGCATTTCAGGTTCAGTGAAGCGATGACGTCGATGATGCTTACAGGACTTATGTTCCTGTCCCCGGAAGCATTCTTCCGGTTCCGTTGCTTTTCCAGTCGGGACTTCAGAATCTCCTTTTTTTTAAGGATTTCTTTTGCTTGGATAGATTTTATTAGACTCTTGTTTAAAAGGGCCTGACAAATATTTTGGGCTGATAACAGGTTTTGATTATTATTTGGCATTTTAGACCACTTTCAGTAATAAGTAGTAATCCGTCTCTTTAAAGATTATTTTTTGTTCGGGAATTAAAAAAGTTCATTAATTCCCCTTTAATCTTTAATTAAACAGCTCTCTCCACCATAAATAAAAGAAATTGGTGTCCGGAACAACCGGTTCAATAACCAAAACTCCTGCAGAAACATCCTCACTTTGATCATCAGGGTTTGTACTCCCTATTGAAATCAATAAGTTTGTACCGCTGTCTCTTATTACCATAACCGGCTTTGAAGGAATACCGCCGCCGATAATTACGCTCCGGTCGTTGGTATCATCATCATCAAAATCTATGGCTGCACCGCCGGTTAAATACGACAGAGCATATAACTTGCTCTCGCCTCCCGGCATACAGGGGTCGTCGTTGGGCGTAAAGGTCGTAATATAATAAACTTTGTAAAAAACCGTACTTTCTGCAAGGGCTTTTTCGCCCACTGCATTGTCGCTGTCATCCACCAGCCGGATATACCAGCCTTTATCATCAAAGCCGTTGCTGTCAGCATCGCCTGTCGGATCACCAAGATTCGGCGGAGTGTCTGACGGATCCGTAACATCCACCAGTTCCTTTGCATAAAGAGTCCCCGCAACATCTCGTTCCCCTATGATTGGGCTGGAAGAATGGGTGTCTTTTACCGCGCAAAGTATATCGGGCTCGCTGGAGCTGCAGGCGGAAGTATCATTGTTACAGCAGGCGTCTTCCCGGTCTCCGGTTCCCATAAAAACCAGGTCGTAGCCTTTCTCCAGGGTGACACTGGGGGGATAGAAAAATTTTCTTGAGTTATTCTCGTCTGTTTTAAAGAAAACCTGGCCGGTCCATGGATAACTGGCATGATCAATAATTTCATTGCACTGGGGAAAGGCCAATGTACTACCGTCGTCCGGATCGGTAAAACTCGCAAACCGCCACATCTGGCCTCCGAGATCCCCTGCATACACCTTGTCCGTATACCCATCACCATCTTCGTCAATAACCGAGACCGTGCCCGGAAAGCTGTAAGTCATGCCGGATGTGAATTGCTTCACAACAGCACCCGTTATAACGTTGATAGCCAGCACGGTTTTTCCTTTTGAATTGTCCGAGCTGTATCCTCCTCCCACGAAAACGACATGCTTGTCCACACCGGTTGCGGTCTTGACAAGTCCGAATTGAGGCTCGGACCAGGTTTCGCCCAATTCCGAAATAACCGTTGTGGGAGGTGCGGAACGGGGAGCGTCCTCAGAGATGATAGAGGCAACTGTTCCATAAACACTGGCGCTGTCACGGTTTATCCAAGAAAATACAAGATCACCCGCATTTAAAGGAGCGGCCGTTCTATATTTATAACGAAAAATGTTTCCGACTGGTGCGCCGTCAAAATAGACCCAGGCATCATAAGCTCCAGATGGAGGATCATCATTGATCCAATGAACAGCCCAATCATCGGCCGGCCAGGTCCCGACAACATCAGTCAGTTCCAGAGTGCCGTATATATAATCTTGGTATTGGCTGACCCTCCAGAGATATTGGGGGTCCTGGGGATCGGTCACATCCAGAGCAAAGTAGCTGGTGCCGCCCTTTCTTTGACCGCATACAAGAATAACCTTGTCTCCATCCCCAGTATCTATAACACCGTCTTTATCATCGTCGTAAAAGAAAATCTTTGGGGTGGAATCCACATAATACGGGTGTTCCGTGCCTTCCACCATATCCTTTAAACGGTGCAACTGGTCCGGGGGGATAAAGGCCCATGCCTCCGTGCCATAGGATGTCTCGGGGCTGCCCCCGGCGCCTTCGGTTGTATCTAAAGCAGCGTGAAGCATTCCGTCATTGGCCCCAAAATAGACCATTGTTTTTGTTGAACCGTCAGCATAAGTGTACTTAAAAATCGAAGGTTCGCTGTGAAGTACGTCCCCGGTAATGATGGCTCTGTTTTCCGTAGTATTGGTATCCTCATCTTCGTCAAACACATCCGCGCCGCGTACGTAATTGATGATGTCGGCGATACTGTTGGTCGGACTTCCCAGGACGGCGTCCGTTAGCCCGGTGTTGGTATCTACGAATAGATTTACACCGCTCACATGATTCAAATCCGCGGTGCCCAGGTAGGTATAAATTTTTCTGTTACTGTCCCCGGCCCCAGGCTGGTTATCCATATAATTGCTTTTATTGGGGTTGGCCCAGTCGATGGTGGCCCAGTAGGGCTCGGCGCCGTCCTTCATGGCGCCGTTGGGCCAGGTGGCGGCATAACCGTCCTTGTCGAGAATCTCATTATCATCCGAAAGTCCGAATTTGGTGACGTTCCCTTCCCAGAAATTTGCTTCCCCGGGTTTAAAAAACGCCATATAGATCCGGTTTCCGCTGGTGGTCCTTGTGACGGGTACAACCGGGGCCGTAAACGTGCTGGTCCTTGAAAGGATGTCGTTTACGGCCGCCAACAACTGCTCTGACAGAGCGTCCGGAGATTCCGCCGTAAAATGGTATTTCCCGTATTCTTCATCGGAAGTATCATAAAGATTTTTGTTGCCGTTACCGTTGTTAGAGGTGTTTATCAAAAAGAGATTTCCCTCTTGATCCCCCATAAATCCGATGGTGTAGGTCAAAATGTTCTGATACCCTTCTCCCGCGTCATACAGCTCCCCGTTCACCACGGCGGTGCCGCCGGCACTTGTCAATGCTTCATCGTCTAAAAAATTTCCCGATATATTTTCAATCTCCAAACATCCGGACGTACTCGGAGTTCCGGCGTTTGGATTGACGGCCGTAATATCTCCTGTGGCTCCAAAAGTCCCGCCGGTTACGGTTTCGCCCACCAAAAAAGCGCTGGTGAGTCCATCATAACACAGAGAGCCGGCATCCGGAGCATCCCCCACAATATCATTGGCATACAGATAATAGGCAACGTCGTCAAGATAGGTGGAGCCGTTCTGGTTGACCGGAATGGTAATTGGTGTGCTGTCTTCTTTAATATCACCCTCGCCATCCATGTCATAGTCGGCTAAACTGGCCGGTATATGTTTAGACGGGGTGCCCTGGTCTTGGGAAGAAATTCCCGATGAAACGATAATATCAAAATTATTTTGACAATATCCACCAGATGCGCCGGAAGAAGGGGACGAATAATAATATCCGATCGTTGAAAGGCCTTCTGCCAGTGGAGAATAGATAACCGTTCCCATGTTATTAATGTTGTTTATAAAGGCGGATGTTAAAATTTCATCGAATTCATCGATAGCTGTATCTCCGTCATTATCGGCCCCATCCGG
>JBARSG010000027.1:0-1639 GCA_049644625.1 Desulfobacterales bacterium
TGGCTCGTTGGGCAGGACTCGAACCTGCATCCTTGGATTCTTTCTCAATTTAAATCCACCCCTTTCACTTTTATAAACTTACCAAATAACTGCAACAGTAAGAACACCGGAGACAATATTAACAAAACACCATGTAATCCGAAATCTATTGCTCACAATCCGATGCCCGGCTTTTTTTTGATTTCCCCACCAAAACCATGCGCTTAGACCGTGGTAAATCAAAACAACTGCAGGAAACCATGCTAGTTGATACGCCCAACCTACATTCAGAATCAATCCCACCGCAGCAATACCATATATCCAGCCTAAAGCAACATCAGCACATGCAATACCATGCTCATAGACTTTGTATTCCAGCAACGCCTTCTTTTCTTGCAGACCTATCTCCATCGCAAAGTCCCAATTCACCACTGATATTAGTTGTCCTACCCAATGAAAAACAAACGCGATGATGAATAACAAAACTCCTGTGACGATATTTGCATAAGGAAAGATTAATTCATGACTCATAATATATAGCTCCTATTCAGAATAGTCCAAATACATCCCATCCTAAAAGGCATCAACAAAGGAACAATTTAATTAGGTCTTAAGGAATGAAACTTCTCAATTTATCAAAGTTTGGTGTTTCTATAGAAGTCTTATCTATTAGTATTTTTAATTCATTTGCCAGTTCTTTCATTTCGTCAGTCGCCGCTTTAAGGTGCAGCATAAATCCAATTTCTGCAAATTTGGAATTGAAAAGCTTTTTCATAATATTTATTACTAACCATTCTGGCATCCAGTAGAATAAATTAAATTTAAAAGGATACCGCTTGGAATATCCCAATGCTTTCAATACGTTGCCACACTCCTTAACTGCTCGTATATAGCTTCTGATAGCATCTCTATTTTCAGCCACTTTGTAATTATCCCCGCACATTAATATCACGCCTGCTATCGGATTAATAAAAGCAACATGGTATTTCAGCCATCCATCGATATCTTTAGCGATATTAACAGGTACGCTTGAACTTTCGAATAAAGCTTTTATCTCCCTTGTTCTGCCTTTGATTTTTCCATCTATTTCACCAATTGTGATTGGAATTCTTTTTCCATTTGGTTTTTCACTATCGATATAATGAACGACATGTTCTATTCGTGAACCGCCACCTCCAGGAAATCCGAATAATACTTTTTTCTCTGGCAAGTATTCCAGATATTCATCAAAACCCAAGGTGTTATTACCCATGAAAAGTATATTTTCAACATTTTCATTTTTGCTTAAAATTGGCAACACTGGCTGAATTTTATTTTTCCGAATAAGGACTACGACAAGGTCGTATGCATCTTTTTCTTCTAATTTATCCACCACATTAACTTTGGCAGTAACCTTTTCTCCAGTGTATTCATTTACGAGCACAACACCATTTTCTTTAATAAAATCATATTGCTTATTTCGTGCAAGTATAGTTACATCTTTGCCAGCTTTGTGAAGTAGATATGTGTATAAAATTCCGAGTGGACCAGCTCCATAAATTAGTGTTTTCATTTCACCCTCCTTATTGTTCTTTACTTATCCCTGGGTACATATGAAAGGTCTGGACGGAATCAGCCTCTACTTCTCCTCTTCCTTCGGCTTAAGCTCCATGCCGAGTTG
>JBARSG010000028.1:0-2650 GCA_049644625.1 Desulfobacterales bacterium
CAATAGGGGGAGACACGCTTAAGTGTCCAATTCATAAATTAGCTAGTGTCCAAACGAAAACTAGGATTTTTCGTTAAGATCAAGCCTCCGGCCCATAGGGCCTACGCCCCGGTGGGGAAGACGAAAATTTTAACCGCAGGAATACATTAAGTATTTCGAGGATTAAAATTTGAGTCTGACGCAGATATTGGCGAAAAAGACAGTTTTCGTTCAGGCACTATCTAAGGAATATCATCATACCCTTTAACAAGAACTTCCCTGGGTTTGGCGCCGTCTGAAGGGCCTACGATCCCTTCTTTCTCCATTACTTCAATAATGCGGGCTGCCCGGTTGTACCCGATACGCAAATGGCGCTGAATCATGGATATGGATGCCTGCCTTGATTTTGTAATGAGTGCCACGGCATCATCATATCTTTCATCATACTCCAGGGTGTCGGATTCATCTTCTTCCTTTGGCGGTGATTTAACTACGGCCCTATTGTATTCCGGCGTCTTTTGAGCTTTCAAAAATTCAGTGATCCTTGATAGCTCTGCTTCTGATATGAACGCCCCGTGAATTCGCTGGAGCTTTGCCGTGCCCGGAGGAAGAAAAAGCATATCCCCGTTCCCCAGCAGGTTCTCAGCCCCATTGGTATCGATGATGGTCCTTGAATCGGTCCTTGAAGAGACCTGGAAACTAAGACGAGTAGGAAAATTAGCCTTGATAATTCCGGTCAAAACATCCACGGAAGGCCTTTGGGTGGCAAGTATCAAATGAATACCGGCAGCCCTGGCCATCTGGGCAAGACGTGTCAACGCAAGCTCCACGTTCCGTGATGCCGCCAACATAAGATCGGCAAGCTCGTCGATGATAACAACAATATACGGCAGTTTTTCCGAAACTTCACCTTGTTTGGTTGTATTTTCCTGATCTATCTTCTGGTTATACTGCCGCATGTTTCTTGCTTTCTTTTCCGACAGCAACTCATATCTTGTTTCCATTTCTCGTACCGTCCAGAACAAGGCATTGGTTGCTTTTCTTACATCTGTTACGACAGGGGTAATAAGATGGGGAATTCCATCATAATGTGACAGCTCGATTCTTTTTGGATCGATCATAATAAGCTTTACTTCATCCGGCGTGGATTTGTATAACAGGCTGCAAATCATGGCATTTAAGGCCACGCTCTTACCGGTTCCGGTGGCGCCGGCAATTAAAAGATGCGGCATTTTGTCCAGCTCTGCCACCACAGGATCCCCGACGATATTTTTGCCGAGACAGATCGTAAGCTTTGATTTTGATTTTTCGAAAACACTTGAGGCAGCAATTCCTTTGAATTTTACAAGCTCTCTGGTGGTATTGGGGAGTTCAATTCCAATCACCGCTTTTCCGGGAATCGGGGCTACAATCCTGATACTTGTGGCACGAAGCGCCAAAGCAAGGTCGTCGGTTAGGGTTACTATTTTATTAATTTTTACGCCCGGAGCCGGTTGATATTCATAGGTCGTAATGACAGGGCCGGGCAATACGGCTACCACCTTTCCCTTGACACTAAAATCGTCAAGTTTTTTTTCAAGGAGTTTTGACTGCATCCTCAAATTTTCATCATCAGCAGAAGAAGGTTTCTCCTTAGAATCATCCAAAAGATTTATAGAAGGCAGTCTAAATCCGGGTTCAGAACGCATGAACTCGAATACTTCCTGTCGAGGAACCGGAGCTTCTTTTATAGATCTGGGTCGGGGAGCTTTGATTTTTATTTCCCGCTCTTTTTCAACAGCAAGTTCTTTTTTTATTTTTGAACTTTTTTTTGATTTTTTCCTTCGTTCTTTCCATTTGATAAACAACGTATGTAATCGATCTGCCGAAAAAGAAACGGATCGCCAGGAGCGTTTTGAAAAGTTTGTCAGTGAAAAACCGGTAGCCAGAATCAAACCGATAATCCATAAAAGGACCAGTATAATTACGCCGCCTATAACATTGGAATATTTTACCAGAAATGATTTTAAGAAAATTCCAATGATTCCGCCGGAAGAAAATTTATTTCCAAAAATAATAATGTAGTCATTATATATTGCCAGCAGACTTCCGGTGGTTATAACCAAGAGAATTCCGCCGGTAATGGTAAAAACAATTGCTCTGGAAGAGTGGTCTCGAAAAAAGTGAATACTGGTAAGAAGGAGCAAAATCGGAACCCAGAATGCGCCAAGACCGAAAGGTCCGACAAGAATACCGGCCAGTTGGGCTCCCAACAGCCCAAAGAAGTTGTGAATATGACCTGAAGAAGTGGCATGGTTAATTGAAGGATCTGCCGGGCTGTATGACAACAGACTGATCAGTGTTAAAACAACTAGAAAAAAGAGTGATATTCCGATAATTTCTTTACGCATAGATTTTCTGATAGGAAATTAGTTCCTTAGTTGTAAATTTTGTGCTTTTTGTGGCAAAACTTTTTCTATTCTGCCACTAAGGCACCAAGGCACGAAGAAAGAATAATAAATATATCCTTTGTGTTTTAGTGTCTTTGTGGCAAATATTTTTGGTTCTCTCCGAGCTGTAGGCTCTACGAGCCGGAGGCCGGCTTGTCCGGGCTGGGTTATGAATTGATGAATTCGATTTTTTGCCCATTTCCTGCTTTTTCTTAAACTTCCAGTATAAAAGGAAGTATAAC
>JBARSG010000029.1:0-2569 GCA_049644625.1 Desulfobacterales bacterium
CAGAACAACAACGTCAAACTCGGATTCCCGGATCAGGCCCAGGGCTTCATCCCCGTCGAGAGCGGTTTTAACATCAAAGTCCCTCATCTCTAAACGCTGGGCCAGGGTTTCAACAAAATCTTTTTCATCGTCTACCAACAGTACTTTGATCGGCATTTATTGTTCTCCCATATACCGGTTATTCTTTTTCCTCATCCATAATTTTTTTGGCTGTCTCGAATTCGCCGGCTTCTGCAAAAGTAGCCGCTACCATAGAGGATTCAAATTTACTTTTGTAGGCCTTTGTTATCGTCCGCATGAGCTTTTCGAATTCCACAGGTTTTTGCAGATATTCAAATACGCCCAACCGTCGGGCCTCTTTCTCATCTTTTTCCGATCCATGGCCGGTCAACATGATAATCTGAACACCCGGATAGGCCTTTTTTGTACGCCTTAGAACTTCCAGCCCGTCAATGCCGGGCATTTTAAGATCTAAAACCATGACATCCGGAAGATCTTCGTCCATGGCCTTAAGGGCTTCTTCCCCGTTTAATGCAACATCTGATTTCACATCCCGCATTTCGATTCGTTCGGAAAGGGTCTTTACGAATTCTTCTTCATCATCCACCAGTAAAATTTTCATTTCTTTCATTTTTGTCACCTTGCTTTATTTTTTAAAAGTTTTCGAAAAAGAACCAAATTAGCGTTATTTTTTTCGGTAAGCCAATATCAGCTTTTCCAGCCTTTGTAAAGCGTGATCGGGATACAAATCCAGGAAAAGTCAAACGCTACCGGCTTATCTCTTCCGGAAAACGCAACACAATACCATGTTCGGTTTCATCTAAATTGGCAGATCCTTCCAGACAGGCAGCAATCTCTTGTAAAACCGGCCATTTTTCGGATTCGGATATCTTCCGGGCAAACTCGGATTGGCCGGGCAGATCCCCTTTACAGACCACGTGAACAGCGTTTTTTCCCTTATTTTTACGAATCCCAACATTAATTTCCCCGCCGGCGGACATAACAGTGAAACAGCATTCCAGACTCGCAAACAAGGCCATTTGTAATTGAATATGACGGGTAACAAGGGTAATTGGTTGACCTTCTTGATTTGGGGGCACGGTTTTCAAGACAACGTTCTTAAGTCTGGCAAAGCGCTGAGCCAGTGTAATCAGTTGTTCGATGGTTTCCTGAAGGTCAATTTTCGCCATGGTTTCATCGGTACTATGGGCAAATTTGTTAAGCCGGTCTGTTAATTCAACCCCTCGCTCAATCTGGTCTTTTATTCTAACCAGAGAATTTTGCATTTTCTCCTGATGTTTAATTATAGCTTCCGGTGAAATTGCTATGATGTCCCCCATCAATCCGGATGATTCTCTGATAATGGCCAGAACGTTTTTCAGTTCATGCGTGATATCTGCCGTAATTCTTCCGAAAAAGGCAACTTCTTTCTCTGCACATTTATTCATATTTTTACCTCGTTAAAGAAAGACGGCTAGGGTTTGCTTTTTATGGCCTCTTGCATTTTTTTTATTAACTCTTCAATATTTAACGGCTTCATCAAGTAATCGAAAGCGCCCAGTTCCATTCCTTTAACACCCTCCTTTTCGGATCCTCGGCCGGTCAGGAGAATAACAGGAATTTGGGGGTGTTGAGCTTTGATTCGTCTAAGGACTTCAAACCCTCCGAGACCCGGCATCATTATATCCAGGATTACAATCCGGGGGGTCTCGGCTTCAATCATATGCAGCGCATCTTCACCATTTAATGCCGTCCGGGCCTGAAGTCCTCTTAATTCAAGTCGTTCGGCAAGAGTTGTGACAAACTCCTCCTCATCATCAACAAGTAAGATTCTTAAGTTTTTCATTTCATTCTCCTGGACCAATCTTTGCCTTTTTGGGTAAATAAACTGTGAATATAGTACCTTCTCCCTGCTTGCTCTTGACCTTGATGTCTCCGCCCATTTTTTTCGCAATACCGTAAGTAATCGCAAGGCCCAAACCCGTGCCGTTTTCCTGTTTTGTGCTAAAAAAGGGATCAAAAATACTTTTGAGTATTTCTTCAGACATGCCGATTCCATTGTCCTGGATAGAAACTCCCACGGTATCTGAATCTTCTTCCCATGAGGTGATGACTATCTGACCCTCATCTTCCACCGCAGCAAGAGCATTGTTTATAATATTCAAAAAAACCTGTTGCATCTGTCCCCGGTCGGAAGAAATACGGGGAAGATTATCTGCTAAGTTCAGTATCAACTCAATATTTCGATATAAAGCTTCCTTTTCCAGAAAACCGAGTGTCTCTTGAATAAGTTCGTTTAAATCTAATTCTACAAGCTGAACTTCCATCCGTCGTGCAAAGCCCAGCAAGCGATGGGTAATCGCGCTGCAGCGCTCAACCGATTTAAGTATCGAATCTATCAGTCCCAGAAATTTTTCCTTTTTCCGGAAGTTATCGTCATACGCAACCAGGTCTTTCATTAACCCCGCCTTTTCGTTGATAATCGCCATAGGATTATTGATTTCATGGGCAACGCCGGCAGCCAGCCTTCCTATTGATGAAAGCTTATGAGTATGTTGAAATTCACGGT
>JBARSG010000030.1:0-3127 GCA_049644625.1 Desulfobacterales bacterium
GCAGGCAGATTAGTGGGATGAAGCAGATCAACCCGATCCCAAGGGTTAAGATCGACATCAGCGCGCCGCCGAAGACCACCGGGAGGATGACGGCCAGGGAAGCTAGTCCAAGGATAAGCTGGATCACGAGCAGCTTCCAGAAGTAGCTGAACCCCTTCTTGAAGGCGCTGGCCAGCGTGACCGTCTCGCCGGTCTCGGCCATCTGGAAGCCGGCGATCAACCCGCCGTTGCCGATGGCGGCCAGCACCCAGAAAAGCAGCGCCAGCAGAATGAGACCACCGATGACGGCGATGCCGATGGCGATCCAGGTCTCCTCGGGGACGCTTTGCAGCCAGTGATCGATCTGGGGGAACTCGCCCCCGCTGACGTTATATTGCGGCATACGGCTGACGTTGCTGGAGGTCTGGCTGCTCCCGCTGGAGCAGTTGGCCAGGATGCCCAGCACCCAGAGCCCCTTGTGCTTCCAGGTGATCTCCCAGGCGCGTTTGAAAATTGCAGATATATCCATGAGTCTGTCCTTTTCTAGGAAACGGTTGCTTATGGGGATACTGTACAACAAAAATTCGGGATTTCCAGAGGGTTACTTTGTTATTTACCTGACAAGTAACCTACGGGGGTTGGTGAAAACCTGATCTTCTAAAAGGGCTTACAGTGATTAGTCAGTCCCCAAAGGTGCTACTAGTAAGAACAACTGTCACGGCATTGGGTATTATTGATCCAAGTATTTGTTATGAGAATGGGGCTTCTCGAAAGCTCACACTAATGGGAATAATGCATGGCGCTAGATTAGAAAACCCTGCGCAGGCCGAATAATAGGATCCTCGAGTAGGACTCGAACCACTAACCTACCGGACAGAGGTGTTATTCCTATTCGTATACAGATTAGATAGAGTCTAACGGCCTCGAGCTCAGCGGCCAGGGATACAACCACTCGATATCAAATCGCCGCGCATCCCTGGTCCGCTGCAGTGAGTTGTTATGTGCCATACAACTTCTAAATACTGCAGTCTCTACTTGCCCCGAAAAAAGTAGGCTTTCTACATCGAAGGACTGGATTGCGACTGACGTAGGCTAAGCCATGTCCAAATCGCTGCTACTAAATCAACGGCACCAAATAAAAGCAGCATGGGTTGGGCCAAATCAAGTAGGACAAACGCCGCGAAAAACAAAATGACTGATGCACGCACATAAACTGTAATCCGAATGAACTCTGTCATCTCATTGCGTGATGCAAAGATGTAGTAATAGGCTAAGAAAAGCAGCAACATAGCCATTACTCTAATCCAGGGTTCAGACGTTTCAGGAAAACCAAATAACCGAAGTACCAAATTGGGCATCACCAAGAAACCAAGCCCTATAACAATAAGGTAAAGACCAAAAACGAATAAACTCCTAGCTGCCTTGCTCATGATATTTCCTCCCTAATAAGGATCGATCAATCGAGTCATATGGCACATAACGGCTTCGAGATGAGCGGCCCGTCTTCAACTTCGATAATACATCAAGTCTCGCGCAAACTCGGCAGAATCTCGGATCCGCTCCATTGAGTGGTTAGCTTGCCGGTGGGCTTGCACGGTAACTTGTCTTTTCTAGGGTAGCCTGACACTGAACCGGAAAAAATGAAAACTTTCAGTCAACCAGAGCCTGATAGGTAAGCACCTTGAATTGTTGGAAAATGGGATAATAAAAACTCGGTGAAAACTGGGTCATTATTACGCCGAGCAATTCCTCTTTGGGATCGATCCAAAAATGCGTGCTCGCCGCACCACCCCAGGCACAGGTGTTAATTGAGCCCAAGACCTGTGACTTAGCGACATTCATAATCACACCAAACCCCAAACCATAGCCAAACCCATGGTGCACCCGGGCCGTTTGGAAAGGCAATAATTGATCAGGGATATGGTTAGTTGTCATAAACTCTATGGTTTTGCGACCCAACAAGCGGGTTCCATCCAGTTCGCCGCCATTTAGCACCATCTGAGCGAATTGCACATAATCTGCGGTCGTTGAAACAAGCCCGCCACCACCTGAGAATAGGCTCGGAGGCTTTGAGTACTCACCGGTCGCCGGTGGGTCGGTGAGCTCAAGCCTCCCATTATCCGCTGGACTGTATAGTGCGGCGAACCGATCAATCTTTTCCTTGGGCACATAGAATCCAGTATCGGTCATATGCAAGGGGGCGAAAATCCGTTGTTCTAGAAAGGCATCAAACGGCATATTAGCGATCAATTCAACCAAGTGACCAAGCACATCGGTTGAGACACTATACCGCCAGACAGTGCCAGGTTGATTGACAAGGGGCAATTTAACGAGTTCTTGAACCATCTCCTGAAGGGTCTGGTCTCTGTTAAGAAGTCCTGCTTCCTGATACATAGCATCGACCGGAGATGCTTCATGAAAGGCATACGTCAAGCCTGAGGTATGGGTCATAAGATTATGAATCGTTATCTCCCGTTCTAGATCAGAGAGTTTGATCTTTCCATCATTGGTTTTTCCGAAAACTTTGACATCCGCAAACGCTGGAATGAATTTTGAGATTGGATCATCAAGCTGGAAACGCCCTTCTTCGTAGAGCATCATCATTGCTACACTTGTAATTGGCTTTGTCATAGAATAAATACGGAATATGGTGTCTGCTTGCATCGGCTTGTTAGATTCGATATCCATCAGGCCGAATCTTTCAAAGTGAACAACTTTACCCCGACGCGACACCAGGGTTATTATCCCCGGAAGTTTCTTCTGGTCCACGTAGGCTTGCATTACAGGATGAATGCGTCCCAGTCTGTCAGTTGAAAAACCAACTTTTTCAGGGGCGATAGTATCCATCGAATTACTCCTTCTACGATGAGTTGTAAAGTATGGGGCGTTTGTAATTTCGCTTTTTTGGGCTATAGACAGTCAAAGTGATTTGTTAGTATTAATACGGATATGCCAAGAAAACGTTAAGGCAAGCTAACGGCTCCGGGATGATCGGCCTGGTAGGGCTTGCGAACGAGATCAAAATCGGCCTCGCACCAGGTCCGATCCATCCCGACGTTATAGCGAGTTTCATTATGAACGGCCTTTAATGGTAGATCAAGCCGATAAATAGTGTATGCAATACTAAGTCAACCAGAGAGGCCCGATG
>JBARSG010000031.1:0-8512 GCA_049644625.1 Desulfobacterales bacterium
ATCTTATATAAACAAGATCATGTTGAGCAAAATTCATAGTTATTGCTCGAATATACATAGGCATTCAATTACCATACCAAATATACATTCTGGATCTAACCCATTAATATAACTTATGAAATGTGCAGACACAACATGAAATGTCTTGGAAAATCCCAGGATTATGTAATTTATTTACCAGAATATGTGTAATAAATTACATAGAATAATTGCCCAAAAGTGCTTTGAGCTGATTTGGGTAAAAAAATATGTTGGGAATTTACCCAAAACGTCCTTGGGATGAAATGGGTAAAAAATAATGGCTCACGCCTTGCAAGTGCCTGCATTGAGAAATGATGCTCAATATTTCACCGGAGCAGTAACTCGGCTCGTAAGAATTGCGGATTAGAAACAGGGCAAACGCATTTGAATCCCAATACAGGGAGAACGCTCCACGACGGCGTGTATCTCTTTTCAACCGACTGAAACTTGTGCTTAAGCACCCGTAAGCCCGAGCCGCGCCAGAGTTATTAAGAACAATTCGTCGCTAAATTATCCCATTGATTTTTTTAAGTCATAATTTCATTTGGCTCGGGCTAACGCGTGCTAAAGCCCTTCAAACAGTCAGTCGGTTTCCAAGAGAAACACGCCGTCGCTACACTGCATCGAAATCAAATGCGTTTACCTTGGATCAACGGAAGGTTCGAGTTGAAACAAATGATTCGTTGTGTTATTGGGCGGGTATAAAATTTATGAACATGCTTTGACCGTGTTTTTTTAACCAAATAAAATCAAAAGGAGCCACTTGCATGGAAAAAACCGACGACATTTTAATAGATCAAAAGGGAGTTTCCCAACAATTCTCTGAAGAACAACAGTCCGTCCTGAAAACCATGGACAAATGGATTGAGGCCGTCACCACCACTGATCCGGAAACCGTGACAAAATTGTATGACAAAGATGCCGTCTTCTGGGGCACGGTTTCCCCTTTTATGCGGACAACTCCTAAAGGAACAAAGAATTATTTTAAACATTTCATGGGGTTGAAAAATTTAAATGCCATCTACTACAAACCCATGGTAAGAGTGTATGGCGATATCGCTATAAACTCCGGTTATTACACATTTTTTTATAATAAAGATGATAAAATGATGGGCATGCCCGCTCGTTATACGTTTGTTTATCGAAAGGACAGCGATGGGGAGTGGTATATCATCGATCATCATTCTTCGTTTGTGCCTCAAAATGTGTAGCATTATCATAGGCTAACCGATTGGGATGGATATAAGCTGAACGGTCGAAGCTATCATCTGCGGAGGGATTCAAAGGTCTCAAGGCCCGGAGGGTTGGCTCGGGAAACCCGAAACGAATGCCGACGCTTTTTCTAAGTATTATAATTAGATCTATTGTTGTTCAATCGGCGTTGCCGAAATGGTGCCGGTATATTTTAACCTAACATAGCGGCAATGGAAACCCAGGTTTCTTTTGTAAGTATCTCGATTACTTCAAAACCCAAATTTTCTATCTTCTGAATAATGTTATTCTTATCTTCTTCAATAATACCCGAGCAAATAAATATACTGTTTTTGACCAGAACCTTTTTGATATCATCAAGCAGCAATAAAATACTCTTTGAGGTTATATTGGCAGCAACAACATCAAACTGTGCCCCGACCTTTTCTACAAGGTTGCCGGTTATGACATTAAAGGTTGCCGTTGCGATTCTGTTTTGCATCAAATTTTTACGGGCCACATCCACGGCAACTTCATCATTGTCCGTGCCCCATACTTTGCCTGCTCCAAGCTTTGCTGCTGCAACCATAAGAATGCCTGAACCGGTTCCCACATCCAGAAAAGAATCACCCTGTTTCAGATATTTTTCAATCATTGCGATGCACATGCCGGTTGTGGGATGGATTCCGGTGCCAAATGCCATGCCCGGATCGATCTCAAGGATAATTTCATCATGATTTCCGGAATATTCCCTCCATGTGGGTTTTACTACGATATTGTTGGTTATTTTCTCCGGCCGGAAATGGGCTTTCCATTGGTGTGCCCAGTCTGATTCATCAACATCAGAACAAACAATTTTACATATCATCCCGTTTTTCTTTTCGAGCCTTGCCAGGTTTTTTTCAATTATTTCAAGCTGCTTTTCGGGCTGCTCATCATGGAGCAGATAGCCGACAACCGAATAATGGTCGGGCGTTATGGCATCTTTCCCCCAATCTTCCGGATGTTCAATATCCGGCTCTTCCACAACCAGACCCGTTATTCCCTGTTCATAAAAAATATCGGCAATAAGATCTGTTGCCAATTGCTTATCTTCAAAATCAAAAATAACCTTTACTTCTATCCATTTCATAATTTTTTTCATGCTATTTTGGAACCATTAGGGCAAACTTTTCTTTTGGCGGATTAAAATAACCGTATATTACATTCGGAAAAGATTCTTTTATTTGTCGGAGAATATTTTTCATTCCCAGAGGACTGCCATGCGGTGCAGCATTGGACATAACCTTCCAATATCTTACCGGGTCAAAATTTAAATTCCGCCACTGGATCATGTTTATGGGATGCTGATTTAAAAATCGGGTCAACGCGTGCACTTCTTCAGGGGTGTCGGTAAACCCGGGACAGTTGAGATAGTTTATAGATACAAATTTGCCCCGGCCAATTGCAATGTCTATACTTTTTAATACATCAGAAAAACCATAACCTTTGGGTTGAAAATATGCATCATAGCATTCTTTTCTAACACTGTTGATACTGATACGGATGCTGTCAAGACCCGCATCAAAAAGTTTTTTCAGAATGTCGGGTCTGCTTCCATTGGTATTCATGTTAACTGTGCCTCGGCCGGAAACCGAACGTATCTTTTCTATGGCCGGGACAATGACGTCGGCGGCCAGCAAGGGCTCTCCCTCACACCCTTGCCCGAAACTGACAACACTTCTTTTCACCCGCCCGATATGTTCAAGAGAGATTCCTGCAATCTCTTCGGGTGACGGTTTAAAAGAAATTCTGTTCTGGCTGTGGGGAATCTCTCCATTGTGCTGTAACGACAAGCAGCCCAGGCATCTGGCGTTACATATCTCGGAGGTGGGCAGCGGTGCTTCGTATCTTCCCAGAAAGAAATTTTTAGCCGCCGGACAACCGTATTCCAGAGCACATTTTTCCAGATGCTTCCTTAGCCGGTTATCCGGCATCTTTTTTTTCATCCGTCTAACACCGTCAATGACATCTTCGAGTTTCATCCGTCTCAAATCCTGCCGCCTTTCTTTGTCCACCCGTATCACGGCAGATCTGAACCTTCCCCTGTGCCATCCTCCCGCTCCGTATGAAAAAAGGGGGAGATATCTGGCGCCGTTGTTTTCCCTATAAGCGCTTACATAAGAAATAACATAGCCGGGCGAATTAAACGCGGCAACCGGGTATATTATTTCACCGGGTGCATATGGATTCTCTCTCACAATCTCGAGCCTGCCGTTTTCCATATTGTACAAGATTGGTTTTCTATCCGGCATATACATGAGTTCCCCGCCAAAAGGCATATTGATGGTTTTATGGAGCGTCAGGGGCACCAGACAAGAACCGGCCATGCCCACGGCAGCATATCCGCTAAGGTCAAAAATTTCTCCGGCACTATTTGCGACAACTGCGGTTACAAAATTCTTTTTATTGTGAAGCCGATTGAACCGGTTGTTTTTTCTCTTACTCATAACATTTCTAATTTTTATCTTTTCTTTGGGTAATTCAATTTTCTCTTGTTCATTCATACCGTCAATTAACAGATTTATCCCGAAATGTACATCCAAGGGCTCATTCAAAATTAATTATACATTTTGGATGGCGGTTAATTGTCTGCGGAGAAGTGTCATACTATGGACAAGGGATATCCAATTGATAAACAACCGCCATTTAATGCTGGCACAGGATATAATCATTGAAACCAAACCGACAATATACTATTATCCTCGATACGATATCGAGTCATATTAACGGGGGATCGTCCAATGAAAAGTTATCGAAAAGAATTGTGGTTCGAAGTGCCGACACGGCGTGCACTGATTAATATTACCCCTCAGGTTGAAGCCTGCCTTAAAGAAAGCGGAATTACGGAGGGCCTGGTACTCTGTAACGCCATGCACATCACAGCCTCGGTATTCATTAATGACGATGAATCCGGTCTTCATCACGATTATGATGTGTGGCTTGAAAAGCTGGCACCTCATGAACCGGTTTCACAGTACCGGCACAACGTCGGAGAAGACAACGCAGATGCGCATATGAAAAGGCAGATCATGGGACGTGAGGTGGTTGTGGCGGTATCACAAGGCCGGCTCGACTTTGGAACCTGGGAGCAAATATTCTACGGAGAGTTTGACGGAAGACGACGCAAACGGGTTTTAGTCAAAATAATCGGGGAATAGTTCTCATTTCTTAAGAAGCCCGGTTTATCCCGGCATCATTCCATTATTCCAATTGGGGCGAAGGCCCTAAGTTCCGGCTATTTCACGGTATTTTTGAAGAATATTCGAACTATTCCAAAAAACCTTCTTTGATGGTAATTTCGCTGTTGCTTCTTATTTGCGCCAGAAACGCATCAAAGACCCTGGTTTTCTTTTGCTGTAGTAATTTTTGCTTTATCGATGTTTTTTCCTTGTCGACCTTTTCAAATTCCAGTGTTTTTCTATCCCTGAACTGAATAACATAATACCCTTTTGTACCTTTTATGAGTTTTTCCGGCAATTTTTTTTCAGGTGTAAGTTGAAAAGCCGCCTTGGAAACCTCCCGATCAAATCCAATTTTAGGAATCGAATCATTGCGTTTAAAAAAACCTGTTGTTGTTGGAGTTAAATTAAACTGTTTGCTTTCCGTGATCATGGATTTTCCGCTTTTTAAAGCAGTCAGAAATGTAGTTGCATCCTCTTTCGCTTTTGCTCCCTGCTTTTCCTGTATTAAATCAACCCGGACTTTTTCCTTGACTTGCTTTAGTTCCGGAATCTTTTCCGGAATCTTTTCGATCACCTGAAGTATATAATATCCGTCTTCAAATTCCTGTATATCGGTAATTTCCATAACCGTAAGATTAAAGGCGACCGATGCAAACTTTGCTCGGTTTTTGATTCCTTTTTCCGGACCTTTTTTTGTAAAAAAGTCTGTAGTCAAAATTTTCAGGTTTCGTTGTTTAGCTGATTTTAAAAGATCATCCCCTTCAAAAGAAACATCAGAAACCGCCTCTGCTTCGTCGTACGCAAGATTTTTTGCTTTATCTTCGATCAATTTCTTTTTTATTTTCTTTTTGGCTTCATCAAAAGATATGATGGATGCTTCATTTACCTTTTCAACATTGATAATATGCCATCCGAACCGCGTGCGAACGGGCTCACTGATTTCCCCGGCTTTCATTGAAAAGGCCTTGTCGGCAAAGGGTCTTACCATGGCCTCCCTTTTGAATGTACCCAGGTATCCTCCCCTGTCTCGAGTTGGTCCTTCTGAATATTTTTTAGCCAGTTCATCAAATTTTTTTCCTTCTCTGGCCATCTTCAGGATATTTAAAGCTTTTTTTCTTGCCTTTTCAACATCCTCAGGAGCGGCATTCTGATCGACCTTTAGCAAAAGATGCCGGGCTTCAACCGTTTTCGGTGTTTTAAACTCTTCCTGGTTTTCATTAAAATAATCCTGTATTTCTTCATCAGAAATTGAAACTTCAGATTGGTATCTATCCGGGTCAAAATGCAGGTATCGAACTTTCACCATAGCATCTGTTTTATAATTCTCTTTATGCTTTTCAAAAAATGTTTTTATTTCTTCGCTGGACGGCTTGATATCTTTATATTTGTCGGAATCAAACCGTACGAAATCTATATTTACCGATGCATTGGTCCAGTTAATCCATTCTTTGACCTCCGAGTCTGAAACTTTAACGCTGCTTGTAATGAGATCTGTTACTCTCTCAATAAGCATGGCCTCTCTTTGGGCAATCTCGAATTCTTCAGGGGTCATTCTGAGACGACTCAAGACATTTTGATACATGCGCTTATCAAATACACCGGCTCTCTGAAATGCCTCAATTTGCATAATTGCATGGGCAAGCTCCTTGTCTGAAACACGAAACTTAAACCTCCTGGCTTCCTGAACCAAGAGCTTGTTATCGATAAGTTGATTCAAAGCCTGCTCTTTTACTCGAAGCATCTTAATCATATCTTCGTTCAAGTTATTTCCGAATCTATTACGTAGCTGTTCGATAAGATTATTATATGCCTCCCTGTATTCATCCAGTGTGATCTGATCTCCATTAATCAGCGCAACCCTGCCGCCTCTTTGTGCCCTGAAACTTCCTACCCCCCAGAATATAAATACAATAACAATAGCGCCTAAAAGTACTTTGATTAACCAGTTACCAGCTTGTTGCCGCATGAACCTGAGCATATATTTCCTCTCTATTTATACTTCTCAATATTGTTCATTCAAATATGCGATTTAAATTATTACCGAAACAGGCTTCACATGTCGATCGATCTTTGTCCCCACAGTCTCTAAACAAAACGCACACAAATATTCATACTTGTCACCTTCGGGCAGAACAAGCAGAAGTCGTTTGCGGACCGGAACCGGACGTTTGCACCTTGGACAATAGAGCTCTATAGCATCAAATTCCTTATACATTCCGGCTTGTTTGGTCTTAGGAGGAGTATTTGCTGCCGATAGTCTATTAAATCTTGGAAAGTTATTTGGAGTCATGCATTACCTCATCAAGTATCGATTCCTATTCGAGACCTTTGCAAAACGCCCCCTTTTGCCCAATGCCTGCGTCAGGCTCAAATTTTAATCCTCAAAATACTCAATGTATTCCTGTGGTTAAAATTTTCGCCTTCCTTGTTATTGAACAAAATTGAGCATTCTTCAAAGGTCTCTATTCTTGATGAACTCGTAAAAAGTCTTTTTTTAAGCGACATTGAGCATTTTTTGACTTTTTACAAAACCATCCGTCTTAAATCAACCAAAACCATGCAGTTAAAAAATCTTATATATACAACACGTTGTAAATTATGAAAAACCGATACTATTTTCTATCTTTAATTTTGTCAACACCTTCCGGTCACAAAACCTTATAAAATATTTATTGACACATTTATCAGGTTTTGTTAGCTTTTTTTTGTTTGGGGCTGTAGCTCAGCTGGGAGAGCGCATGACTGGCAGTCATGAGGTCGACGGTTCGATCCCGTTCAGCTCCACCAAAGATTATAAGGGGTTAGCTAAATTAGCGGCCCCTTTTTTAGTGGAATTATCATGACTGGGTGCAGATAGGGTGCAAATGGGTGCAGTTTTAGAGTCTAATTGATCGACTTCAGATTTATTAGATCCTGGTATCCAGTGATAATATGTATCAATGGTAATCTTAATTGAATGGTGTCCAAGCTGCTTACTGACATCAGCAATATTATGGCCGGCCTGTATCCTCAGTGTCGCGTATGTATGCCTGAGATCATGTATCCGGGTTCGCCTTAACCCTGCTTTTTCCAGACATTTGTAAAAAATCCGTTTTCTGAGGTTTGAAGGATCAACCATACCGCCGTTTTCGTTATAAAATAACCATTCAGGGGGTTCACCCCAACCTTTCTTTAAAGCATCTTTCTTTCGATTTGTAATATGGGATTTTAAAACCCTTGCCAACTGAGTGGACATGTCAACCATTCTGGTTTTACCATTTTTAGGAGTCGTAATTTCACCCCGGACACAGTTTCGCTCGACCTCGATAAATCCCCCGTTAAAATCAATATCACCAGGTTTTAGTGCAATTAGTTCGCCTTCTCTCATGCCGGTTCGCAATGCACAAAGAAAAAACGGATAATAGCTCGGGTAACGATTCTGCATCTCTTTTTCAAACAGGGTTGTTTCATCCCATGTCAAAGGCTTTGTTTGCGCATTACCTTCCTGTTTTTGGATATACCGCCCGGTCCTTGCGGCGGGATTTGCCAAAATAAGTTCATCATCAACCGCTTGGGTTAAAATACAGCTCAAATAAGCCTTAATAATTCTTACAGTACCGGGAGAAAGGCCCTCTTGCTGTTTCTGATAAAGGAAATCCTTCACGTCTTTTCTTCTGATATGATCTAAGGACATATCCTCAAAAAATGGGTAAAGATGGAGATCCAATACTGATCGATAGCTGTCTTGTGTTGATTTTTTATGATTCATTGCCGAGTAGGTATCCATGAAGCCTTCAGCAAATAACTTGAAGGTGGGTATTGATTTGACTTTCTTTTCATCAAAACCAAACTCCCCGAGCTGAAGCTTTGCCCGGATCGTGTTGGCCACAGCCTCGGCTGCTTTTTTATCGCCCACTTTTCGGGACGTTCGCTTTCCGTTATGGGTTATGAATACCCACCATGGATTCCCCTTGCCTTTAGTTTTCTGTCTGACTTTAACACCCATAGTTCCCTCAACTTTCTCCCTGTTATTTATTCACGGACAGAGATTAGGGTTATCCTTTTCAGCCGTACGTGCTTAGCCCGTGGTGTTGATT
>JBARSG010000032.1:0-3462 GCA_049644625.1 Desulfobacterales bacterium
TCTCTTTCCAACCGACTGAAACTTGTGCTTAAGCACCCGTAAGCCCGAGCCGCGCCAGAGTTATTAAGAACAATTCGTCGCTAAATTATCCCATTGATTTTTTAAGTCATAATTTCATTCGGCTCGGAAGAAATTTATTCAGGTGTTGAGGTGTATCCGAAAAGCGGTCCCTTCGGCAGTAACAGCATCCCCATAAGTATTGTTTCCATTGCTGCACTTGATAATTATGTGTGCACGGATTGCGGTTATGTTGAAACTTACATCGCAGATACCGAAAAACTGAAAGAAATCGTTAAAAAGTGGCCTAAGGCAAATAACGCTTCGCAGGAGCAAGCCTAATCCCAAGGCCTCAGGTAAATATTATTGCCGGCGCCATGGTCTTGAACGCCTCTCAAAAACTGTTTGTATTCACGGTCAACCTTTTCGGCGTTCAGAAGATTTCCCTGACGGGTATTTTGGGGGTGACAGGCTATGTTGTGGCCAGTTTCCTTGGAGTCTGGCTCATTATCATGATTTTCCGATCCAGAAAACTATAGCCTTTCACCGTCGTTATCTCCCGGACATCCCACGAGATGTTTCAAAATGAGAAAGCAATGCTCCAATATGTTGTTTTTTGGTTTCCGATACGGGTAAACCTGCAAAAAACTCGGCTGTCCGGTGTCTGCACCCCAGGCAATCTCTTTGGGAATGATCGTGTCCATAGTAAATTTCCATGAGTTCATCCGCGCTTTTTCCATAAATATCGATCAGGCTTTCATTCTTGCGAAATGCATCCATACAACAATAAACCTTGCCGTCTTTGGCCGAAACAATGAGTGAAGCCGGGCAGGGGACGGACATAAATACAGCGTTGGATGCCAACTTAGATAATGACTCATCAAGGAGATCCTGATAAAACAGATTGCATGCGATTTCAGCAGGCTCTCTTGAGTGGCCATTGCCAAAATAAATCTTTTCCGTCCGGGTCAGAAGATCTTTATCTTTCGACAGAAAAAAGGTGGTTTTGTCCAGGTAAAGGCAGGGCAACATAAAAATGCTTTTAAACGCATTAAGAAGCCCGATTAGTGAAGCGGACTCAACACGGTGATCCGGAGCAATAACCGGCAGCAATATAAGCCTGGGCACTTCCTGATGTATGAAGCCCTCTCTGTCAAATTCGCCGGCCGCTCTTTTCAAGGACTGGTAATAATAATAAAAATAATAATCTATTTCCTTGACGGTTGTCAGGCTAACTGAATGGACAAAATGAAGATAAAGCCGTACAAACAGGTTGGTCTTGAGAAATTTGCCCACGTCTTTCTGAATCCGTTCAATCTGGGACATGCTTTCGGCCAGATTCTCGGCAACTAGATAAAGATTAGATGTCAGGTTTACATATGAAAACAGGCCCGATAGTATACGACAAAGCAACTCAAAATCGGCCTTATCCTGTTGTTTGGCCAGGACTACGTATATTTTTTGTATGGCGGGTTTAATCATAGTCAGTTGTTTGTTACGTTATCACGATACGATCCGCTTCCCTCCGTCAAGGGAATTCGCTCGCCACATACTTTGGATTTTTTGAAGCTCATTGATTCCAAACCATTGGGTTTCGTACTGAGAGCCAATCGACATATATGCCGGACAGTTATTATTCAACGGTCGTATATTGTAATCCTTGTAATGTTTGGCCAGGTGTGTTCCGAAATAGATCTGCATCTGCTGTGAATTGCTATTCCCCATAATCTTGACGTTGTTTTTTTTCACAAACTCAAGTGTTTTCACTGCATCCTCAAAAGTTTCGTAAGGCAGTCCAAACAAGGTAAAAAGTTCTACTTCTATGCCCTGGTCCTGGGCCAGCCGGATGGCCCAGGCCACCTGTTCCGTGTTTATCTGCTTGCCAAGCTTTGTTAATACACGGTCAGAAGCCGACTCAAGCCCAAAAGCAATAACACCTACCCCGGCTCGTTTCATCTTATTCATCAACTCCTCAGTTACAAGATCCACACGGGTCTGCACCCACATCTTCACCTCAATGCCTTGTGTCAGGGTTCTGTCGAAAATTTCTATAAGCCGTGTGGAGTTACAGGAGATATTGGGATCGGCAAACCAAAGTCTTTTTACCCCTTTTTTTGTTACCCATCGGATTTCTTCCATGACCCGGTCAACGGAATGAAAGGTTATTTTGTGTTTAAAAGCATGGGGAGTGTAACAGTAAATACAGTGATAAGGACATCCGCGAGAGGTCAGCATGACGGCTTCATTCATACAAGAATAGTCAAAAATATCATTCAGATACGGAGAAGGATAATGATCCAACTCCGAAAAGCCTTCAATCTCCGGAGTATCAAAGACAGCGCCCTGGGTGTCCTTGTAACTTACGCCTGCAAGATCTGAAAAAGGCGTCCGGTTTTTGATGGCCTGCGCGACCCTTAGCAACGTTACTTCGCCCGAAGATCGACAGATATAATCAATATCCGCAAGCTCTTTAAAGGCGGAAGTGGGCATGAAGGTCGCCTGTGGACCCCCAATGGCCACCTTAATATTATTGTCCATAGACTTTACAAGGTTGGCAAAACCTCTTACATAAAGCATGGTTCTCTGGTAGGCCGTCAAACCAACCAGAGCCGGTTGAAAGCCGGTGATAAGCTCATGAAAACCGGAACGTGACAAAGACGTATCCTGCCCTACAATCAGAATTTTGGTCCTGAATCCCTTTGATTCAAGAAAGGCGGCAATATAGCCCAACGAAATCGGCGTCATTGTCGGCGCAAACGGATTAATTTCAATCAGTAGAATGTTCATAATGAGTATTTATATTCATTTTGATCATCATAATGCAACTCCTTTAAATCCTTAAATGAAATTGTCTCTCAGAATTCATTATTTAATTGAAAAGTTTAACCCGTTCTGGTACTTTAACAGTAACCACTTAACATTACGGGAATTATTCAAAAAGATTAAAATCTATAATGATATCATTGTTGAAAATAAGACAAAGAAATATCGTATTAACGTGTTAACAATGCTTGACCATATGATTGAGAAAATGAAAAATCATCTTGAAGCGCATAAGACAGGGCCGGATTTGCGAAACAAATTTCTTTGTTCTCTAAGGATGATATCCGAAAATATTCGTAAGGCTAGAGATATTGCGGCTATAAATCACTTAAAAAACGGTGCTGAAGACAAGTTTGATCTTTATTAGGAAGAAGTTGAAAATAATTTGTAATTATCGTGGATAGCAGGGGCATTCAATGAGCAAATAATATGTCTATGGACGGAGATGATTTGACAATTGTCAAAAATAGGATTTGCTTGCCCTGACATCAGCAAAATATGATATCTGTATATCAATTGTTGTTGTGAAAGGTGGCGATACTGGTAACATGTAATTTTTAAAGATTTTCGCTTTGATTTTTTACGATTTTTCCATATACTAATTCGGAAATGTTCATCATTGATTGGGGATTTATCGTAAAC
>JBARSG010000033.1:0-1932 GCA_049644625.1 Desulfobacterales bacterium
CAAATAGGGTGTAGGCCGGGTATGGGGCTTAACATCACCGTCGGGATAATCCATAATCCTCCACTTTAAAGCTAAATTTCGGCAAATCCAGGTAGTCGCCAGAGTCACCACAAAGACCAAGGGGAAAATTATTCCGTAGTCCCGTATAATCTGCCATAAGGGATACGGATCATTGGCCCCCAAAATTGGTATGGGCGTAACTCACCTACCGCTACGCTATTTTTTTTGTTTTTGACCTTACAAACTCTCCATATGGATATAACTTGCGTGTTTTTTCTTCGATTCGAAGTTGTTGAAATCTCTCCCAGTCGCCATTCAAAAACACCGAACGTAAATCAAGCATAGCTTGTGCTCCATTGGTTCGCCAACGCATACCTGTCAGTTCCATTCGGTCTTTGACCAAATGACGGCAGGCCCCTTCCACGACGCCGCTACCGATAGGATAGCCGTGGGCCAGATAGTCATCATAACCCATATGTTTTCGATTATTTGTCAGATATTTGACCGAGGCGTTCAGTCGTTGCAGGCGAACACCGCGTAAGTTATGTTTGGTCGCCATCTGTTTGAGGCCCCCAATGACCCGGCCCACATCACCTTCCAGGATACGTTGCAAACGTACCGTTACAAATTCTTCCGCCTGGTCACTGCCTTCCGGATGAAAACAATGAGCCGCCGTCCAGATACGTTCCAGCGCATGAAATATATCCAGAATCGTCACCACATCCAGATCAAACTCCTGGAGCTTTTTCCACAAGGCCCGCTCGCCATCCATCACACACACCACGGTTTTTTGGCCCTGGGGATTCCGATGGGCCAACTCATCCTGGAACCACGAAAATATCCTTTCCTTGGCCCCGGTTTCCACTCCGGCGATCGGTCGAGTAAGTTCGGCACGCAATTTTTTGTTTTGCGGAGAGGGACGAACTTCCCGGCATTGTTTACGCAATACTTCATCGACAATTTCTTCGGCGGTACGAACAAAAGGTTCTATCGTATAAACGGCCCCTACGCAAGCCATACGCTTTTGGTTGGCCTTTTCGCCTTTCTTACGACGCCGGTGTTTAACCGAGGCGTCCTGGGATTTCTCCTGACGCATCGGCACCCCTTTGCCGTCAGCCGTTAAGACGAGTATCTCGCCTTCTTCCTCGAGGGGCGGCGACGGCTCGGCGGCGCGAAACGATTCGACATCTTCTGCCATCGATTGATTCATGGCTTCCAGGCTACGAACCGATTGACCAAGATTTAAAATATTTTCTATGTTTTGCAGGGACTGGCTATAGGAACCCTGCACACAGAAAGACTGATCCCATTGCTGTAACAAATAGGAAAAATCACTGTCCGGTAACCCCAAGGTGGCATCCAGCGGAACCACCTCATGCTTTTGGGTCTCACGAGTACCATACACGGCTCGGGAAATCAATAGCTCGCCAAATACCGATACGTATCGGCGATCATGAAACGTATCCAGCCGATTCAAAGTACGCCCCTCGTATTCGAGCGTTGAACCCAGGTCGCCGTGACCATGTAAATCCACATAAGCTTGTAGCATCAGATGTCCCAAGTGGAGCATATGATCCCATAGCTCACGCTCAAACAGATCTATTCTCTGACCTTCTAGGGCGGCTTGACGAACAGCCGCTTTCATCTGCTCAAACTTCTTTTTTGCCTTGAATAGTGCTTTTTCCTGTGACATAATCATAATCTGGCCTCCATGCTAAAAGGTAAACATTAGTTATCTTTTTTCATGTTCTACCTTATGGGGGCTTTTTTTAACAGCATATTATTGCATAAATTAAGTATTCGCATAACTTTATAGTGGCGCGCTCAGTGAGTTACACCCTAATCGAAGACAAGAGTGAAGAAGATGTTATAAGGACAATTAGCAATATAAATTCCAAGTCGGAGGTTGATTTTGTAAGTCCTGTGTTTAAT
>JBARSG010000034.1:0-2924 GCA_049644625.1 Desulfobacterales bacterium
CACCTAACCCGGATAAATCGGAAATAACAAATCACAAGCGTCAAATCTCAAATAAATTCCAAACTACAAGCTCCAAATTCCAAATAAGATCCACAGCCAATCGTTTGTTATAGGACTAGATTTTCAAGATAAAAATAAAATGATATTGCTAAAATTTAAAAAAAATCATATGAAATATAAGAAGTTCTCATGATTGAAGGTATGATTGTTAGCCGGTAATTAATTTTTCTTGTTTAAGGAGCAGGTCATGAAAAAAAAATGTGAATTAAAGCCTTCGGATCTCAGGTCGATATGTGATCCCAAGATGTTTACCTTTAAAAATACTGCGGAAGTAAATCCGCTGGATGAAGTCATCGGGCAGGAACGAGCGGTTCAGGCCATAAACTTCGGCCTGAAAATGAAAAGTCCGGGATACAACATTTTTGTCACAGGATTAGAAGGCACCGGCAAATCTACCATCATCAGAGACCTCGTTGATCGGCAAGCCAAAACCCTTCCATCACCGGTTGATTGTTGCATGGTTAATAATTTCAAGGATGAATACCGTCCCAAAGCCATTTCCGTGCCCACAGGAAAAGCAACCCGGTTCAGTAAAACAATAAGCAAGTTAATTGCTGATCTGAAAAAGGAGCTGCCAAAAGCCTTTGAACATGAATCGTATCACCAGAGACAATCTGAAATCCAAAAAAAGTATTCGGATCAACAAAAAGAGATCATTCAGAAACTCGAAGCGTCGGCAGCGAAAAAGAACATCCAGATTAACAGGACCAAAACCGGGTATCAAACCATCCCCATTGTTAAAGAAAAGCCGATTTCACCGGAAGAGTTTATGGCCCTTCCCAAGGAAACACAAACGGAGATCGAGGAAAGAATCAGTATGGTTCAGTCCGAAGTCGACGCCACGATCCGAGAACTTAATAAAATCAACCAGGTAATGACTTCTCAAGTTGAAAAGCTGATGGAGGAAATCGCTCTGTTTGTGGTAAAACAGCGGATAGACATTATTAGGGAGGAATACAAGGGGTACAAAGACATTCTGGCCTATCTGGACGATGTGCAGGCGGATATCCTGGAGAACGTTAAAGATTTTATATCTTCCCAGGAAGCAAAATCACCCATTGAAGGCTTTATGTTTCAGTCTGGCAAACCCTCTTTTCAACGCTATAAGGTCAATGTTCTGGTAGATCAAAAATCTTTAAAAGGCGCACCGGTTATTTTTGAAACAAATCCAACGTATCACAATGTTTTCGGTCAAATTGAAAAAAGAGCCCATATGGGAACCATTATTACAGATTTTAGCATGGTCCAGGCCGGATCACTTCTCAGAGCCAACGGAGGCTATCTGATAATGGAAATCGAGTCTATCCTCATGAACCCTTTCGTGTGGGAAGCACTCAAACGTGCGTTACAAAACAAACTCCTTTTCATAGAAGATCTTGCTTCAGGTCTGGGATACGGCACATCATCCCTTCGGCCGGAACCGATCCCGCTGGAAGTCAAGGTTGTCTTGTTCGGCAGCTATCACCTTTTTCACCTGCTCCAGAACTATGATTCAAAATTTAATAAAATTTTCAAAGTCAGGGCGGATTTTGACCATGAAGTGGAAAAAAACCAGGATACAATTCAACAATATGCTCGCTTCATTGCCCGTGTATGCAAAGAAGAGGAACTACTGCCGTTAACCCCCAAAGGCATTGCCGCCATTGTAGAATATGGTGAAAAATATATCTCCAACCAAAAAAAACTTTCACTCAGATTCGGCGCGATCATGGGAATTTTAAAAGAGGCCGACTACTGGTCAAAGAAAAGGAATGCAAAACAGGTTTCAGACAAAGATGTTATCACAGCTTTCAATGAATACCGATTTCGCTATAACCTTTATGAAGAAAAAATACACGAGTCTTACGTGGATGATACCATTATGATCGATGTGAAAGGGGATGTTGCCGGACAGGTAAACGCCCTTTCCGTATTTCAAATCGGCGATTTTATGTTTGGGCGTCCTTCCCGAATCACCGCCGAAACATACATGGGCAAGCAGGGGGTTGTTAATATTGAACGTGAAGCCAAGCTGAGCGGGAAGACCCACGACAAAGGCGTTCTGATTCTCTCCGGTTATTTAGGACGAACCTTCGCACAAAACTACCCATTAAGTTTATCAATAAGCATCACTTTTGAGCAAAGCTACAGCGGCATCGACGGCGATAGCGCTTCTTCGACTGAACTCTATGCTGTTATCTCAAGCCTTTCAAACATTCCCATCCATCAGGGAATCGCGGTAACCGGTTCAGTGAATCAAAAAGGGCAAATTCAGGCCATCGGCGGGGTTAATCAGAAAATTGAAGGATTTTTTGACGTCTGTAAAAGCAAAGGGCTTACCGGCAAACAGGGAGTATTAATTCCCCGGGCCAATGTAAAAAATCTGATGCTTAAAAAAGAGGTGATCGATGCCGTAAGAAAAGGAAAATTTCATATCTATCAGGTCTCTACGATTGAAGAAGGAATAGAAATATTAACAGATGTTCCGGCAGGGACTCCGGACAAAGAGGGCTACTTTCCCGAAGGAACCGTTTACGGCAAGGTACAGGAAAAGCTTAAACGATATCTGGAACAATCATTTAAGCTGAAAAAACAATTTGAGGACGAAGACGAAGCAACCGTATAGCCTGATTATACTCTGCACGGTAATAAATAATACAAAAGCACAAATTGTTGCTGTTTTCAGTATCTCAAAAAAAAGTAAGAATCATGAATATCATCACAACATCCATAGAAGGCGTCCTTGTGATTGAGCCCGAAGTATTTGAAGACAGCCGCGGCTTTTTCATGGAGACATACCACCGGAACAGATACATGACATCCGGAATTAACAGGGTGTTTGTTCAAGACAACCTTTCTTATTCCGTGTACGGCACCGTCAGAGG
>JBARSG010000035.1:0-2375 GCA_049644625.1 Desulfobacterales bacterium
CCTTTATCCGTGATTTTTAGCTCAGGAATAACGGGAAGTGCCAAAAACGAGAGCGTCATAAAAGGGTCGGCAAGTGTTGTGCCGAACTTCCTGGCGGCATTGATCAGGCTGTCTATCTTATCCCGCACCCCTTGAATCGGTTCCTGGGACATAAGCCCTGCGATGGGAAGGGCAAGAGTGGCGCAAACCTTTTTGTCGTATGCTGCCGCCAGCCCGCCTCCCATTTTGACGATAGCCCGAAGCGCAGCTTTCATATCATCATCATTTGTTCCCACAACAATGATATTGTGGGAGTCATGGGCCACACTCGATGCAATAGCTCCCCGCTTCAAGCCGAAACCCCTGACAAACCCTTTCCCCATATTGCCCGAACCGGTATGCCGTTCAATAACCGCAATCTTCAAAATATCACGAGAGGTGTCGGCAACGGCCTTGCCTTCCGATATCATCGCTTCCATAATGCGTTGCCCGGTTATTATCTGGTCCGGTACGATATCGATGACTCTGATGCGCCCGGTTGCCATCGGGATGGAAAAATCTATTTGTTCCGTGTCAACGTTCATAGACGGCGGAAAAAGGACAGGATCGGGGGTTGCGATTTCAGGCGAAATCGTTCCATTCTCAGCCACCAGAACGCCGCCATAATACACTGCTTCCATGTATGGGGAGTTGAGATCTGAAAACACCACCAGATCCGCTCTTCGACCGGGGGTAATCGCACCGACATTTTGGATCCTGAAATATTCGGCGGGATTTATTGTGGCCATTTGAATAGCAATCACAGGGTCAAGGCCGGAGAGTATGGCTTTACGAACCATTGAATCAATATGGCCTTGATCCAGGATGTCTTGGGGATGTCTGTCATCCGTGCACCACATCATACGGCGAGCGGTTCGCTCGTTTACAACCGGGATTAATGCTTCCAGGTTTTTTGCTGCTGTACCCTCCCGGATCATGATGTGCATTCCCAAATTAAGTTTTTCTGTTGCCTCCCGTTCAGTAGTGCATTCATGGTCACTCGAAATTCCGGCGGATATATAGGCGTAAAGGTCATGACCGGAAAGTCCGGGCGCATGACCGTCCACGGGTTTGTGGCCTTTTTTGGCCATATTTATTTTTTTCAGAACTTCCGGATCTTCATTGATTACACCCGGATAGTTCATCATCTCGGCCAATGCCAAAATCTGATCATGGCCCATAAACGGCAAAAGATCCTCTGCCGTAAGTGCTGCACCCGAAGTTTCCATGTTTGTGGCGGGAACGCAGGACGGGAGGGTGAAATAGATATTCATGGGCTGACCCCGGCTCGAGCCAAGCATATAGTCTATTCCCTCAGTACCGAGCACATTGGCAATTTCATGGGGATCCGCCACCACGGCGGTGGTACCGCAAGCAACCACGGCACGGGCAAACTCGGTAATACCTGTCATTGAACTTTCAATATGAACGTGGGCATCAATAAAACCGGGAGCTACAAAGCGTCCGCCCATATCCACCGTTTTCTTAGCTGCATATGGCCCAAACCCTACGATATATCCATCGGCAACAGCAATATCACCGGTAAAAATTTCCCGTGAGAAGACATTGATAATCCGTGCGTTGGCCAAAACAAGATCAACCGGTTTTCGGCCCCGTGCCGATCTGATAATATTTTTCAAATTCATATAAACTCCCTAAACCAATTTATTTTTTCTTTATGGTCCCGCTTAATTGGGCAAGTCTTTCCAATATATCTTCCAGGTCTATGGTCAGCAGGTTCTGATTTCTTACAAGAATTCTTCCGGCAACCATCACATCCCTTACATCCGAACCCTGGGCGGTATAGATAATATGGGATGCGGAGTTGTACATGGGAACCAGGTGGGGTTTGTCGGTATCGACAATAATGACATCGGCCTGCTTGCCCGGTTCAAGGGAACCGATATGTTTATCAAGGCCTATGGCTTTTGCGCCGTCTCGTGTCGCCATTTTCAATACGGTCCTGGCATCCATGACCGTAGGATCGAGAAGATTCACCTTATGAAGCTTGGCAGCCGTGTCCATTTCCAGGAAAAGATCCAAATCATTGTTGCTGGCACACCCGTCCGTACCAAGACCAACCGTTACACCAGCGTTCAATAGACTCGGGACCGGTGCAATGCCTGAGGCAAGCTTCATATTGCTCTAGGGGTTATGGGAAACCTTTGACCGGCGTTTTGCGATGATCTCGATGTCATCATCATCCAGCCATATGCCGTGAACGATCAGCGTATTTTCATCCAGGATGCCGATTCTATCCAGGTACTTCACCGGAGTCGTGTGCTGTTCGGTCTGAATCCGTACATATTCGCTTTTGGTTTCAGCCGCATGTATCTGGAAAAGAAGTGCTTTTGAAT